>JAGCKJ010000139.1 GCA_017647575.1 Bacteroidaceae bacterium
GAAGATGCAGTCATTGCTTCGGTAAATGGTAACAAGTGTGTGAAAATAATTGATGGTGATGATTTAGTGCTCCTCTTGGGAGAAAAAACAGAAGGCGTTTATGATATTGAATTAGACATAATGATTCCAGATGGAAAATATGGATATTTCAACTTACTTCATGATTTCGACGAATGGGAGTCAACATGGGCTATGCAGTCGTATTTACAAATGGTAAGTGATGGAAATACTGATAATAATTTAATATCTCCAAACCATGGTACCTTACATGCTGGTAGTAATAGCACAGCTGATATTCCTTGTGTATATGATGAATGGATGCATTTCCGTATTAATATAGATATGGATAGAGATGTTGCAGCATATTATTATACTATGCCTGGTGAAGATGAAGTGAAAGCTTGTGAATGGACTTGGAGTCTTGATTCTTTTGGTGGAAAAACTTATGGAAGCAAATTACATGCAATGAATTTATACGCTCCAATTGAGGGAACAGAATTTTATGTTGACAATATTTCTTTGACAACTTTGATAGAACATAAAGATTTCTGGACAACATACGATTTACAGTCAAATGCTAATGTTTCTAATCGTATGTATCAGAAAGAAAATGGTGATGTCGTTGTAGTAACTACACATTCTCATGAATTTAATTCAATGGCAGATGATAGAGGAACAGGTTATAATATTTATGATGGCGAAGAATGGACACTTTCTTCTGACAATCGTGAAGAATCTAACGCAACAGGTGCTGACATGAGAACAGGCTGGCCAACAATAGCTCCTTACGGTGAAGAAGGTGAAATCCTCGTCAACCATTCAAATGGTCTCAACTATTACATTAGAGAAAAAGCTGGCGAAGGTCAATGGGATGGTCCTTATTCAATACCTGCCCCAATACTCGATGGCAGAGAATATACATTGTCATGGCCAAGAGTTACAACATCAGGTGAAAACAAAGATATCATTCACATTGCATGTGCTTCACAATATACAGATGAATATACAGGAAATATTGTTACTGTTCAATTCTACTGTCGTTCAACAGACGGTCAAAACTGGGAAGTCGGTTACTCACCTTTAGCGGAAACAGACGAGCACATTACTATATATGACGCTGACGACTATACTATCTCTTCTAATGGAGATGTTGTCGCTATCTGCTATGCTTCTGTTTTCTATGGCGACGTTTTGGTCTATAAATCAACAGACAACGGTCAAAGCTGGGAAAGAATGTTGGTTTGGGAAAATCCATTCGCAGGTAACTGGGAGACAGACGAAAATACATTGACAGGTGATACCCCAGCTCAGACTCCAGTCCACAGCACATGCGTTGTTGGCCCTGACGGAACGGTACACGTAGCTTTCTCAGTAATAAACTACATTCACAACGAATTAGGTACATCATTCAATTATTACTATGGTAGAACAAACGACGGTATTGCTTACTGGAATGATACAAGAGAACCTTTGACGAATATAAAATTATGGATAGAAGATTCAGGTTATAGTGTTCATTCAGCAGACTCTGTTAACTTCTGCGGTTGGTTGCCATTCTACAGCAATATCGCTGATTTCAACAGTGAATATGTTTATAGAGAACAAGACTACATTTATCAATACTATGGTTGTATCTCAGGTTTCCCTGCTCTTTCAGTTGACCCTGTCGGTAATTTGGCTTTGGCTTATTCAACAATCGATACAGAACGTGAGCTTTACGACGGTCAATATT
The DNA here is from genome assembly GCA_017647575.1 of Bacteroidaceae bacterium. Taxonomy (GTDB): domain Bacteria; phylum Bacteroidota; class Bacteroidia; order Bacteroidales; family Bacteroidaceae; genus Colenecus. Next base: position 1,733 of record JAGCKJ010000139.1, read on the forward strand.
ACTATAGGTCAGTGTATGTAAGTTATAAAGAAGCAGGACAAGAAAGCTGGAATGTGGCAGCAGAAAATCTCATGGAACAGATAAGTGCAAATAACATTGAAGCTAATTTCGTAACAGCTGTTGGCAATTCCGTAAAAGAAAATGAGTTTTATTTCTCATTTGTAGGTGATAGCAAACCTGGATTTTATTTTGGCACTGGTGCATCTCAATCTCAAGCATCAAATAATAATGTATATGTTGTTAAATATGACCCAGACGGCGACATTGAAGAACCAATAGTAAACCATTGGACACCTGACGAAAGCATTTATCCTAATAATATGACTCTCATAGGTTCGGTACAAATTGACGGTGTAAGCCAAAATTCTGAATATCTTGAAGTGGGTGCTTTCTGCGGCGATGAGCTGAGAGGCTCACAAATAGCTCAATATATTCCAGAATTGGATAAATATGAGGTGTTCTTGATGATTTATGGTGAGGCAAATGACGAAATCACTTTCAAATTATACGATCATTCAGCTAAGGAAGTATTGGATCTTGTAAGTCCTGATGCTGTTACATTTGCTGTTAACGGAACATTGGGAAGCGTTGAAACTCCATATA
>JAGCKJ010000140.1 GCA_017647575.1 Bacteroidaceae bacterium
GATGGGATATATCTACACCTATAATATAAGAATAGGTCTGAACGAAATATCTTTTGATCCTACAGTAGAGAACTGGGAAACCGGAAATAACATAGATTTTGAAATTTGAAAATAGAAAGAATAGAACCGTATAATATATAACAAGGAGAAAATAATATGAAAACTTTAAAATACTTTACAATATTGGCAGTACTTGGCTTGACAGCATGTACACAGAATGAAATAGGTGCACCGGAACTTAATGAAGTTGGCTTTAATGCAGTTGTTCGCAAGAATACCAAGGCAATAATAAGCGGTACAACATTTAATAACGATTTGAAGTTCAAAGTGTGGGGTTTCTATACAAAGAAAGGTGATTTTTCTGATGTGGCTACAGATGCCGCACCAAACTTTATGAAAGGTGTGGAGATTTCATATTTGGCAGATGAAGCTAAATGGCGTAATGCCACAAACCACTACTATTGGCCAAATCAGGGTAAGGTAGGTTTCTATGCGTTCTACCCTGAAACCCTGACACCTGATTTTAAATGGGGAACAGGAGCTACAATTGCTGATTATACACTATCATCAAACAATCAGTTAGTAGATATGATGTATGCATACAATGTAGGCCCGGATCAGGCAGCTCTGCCTATGGTATTTAACCATGCACTGAGCCAGATAGAGTTCCGTTATCAGACTAATGCAACTTATGATGATGCAACTGTAATAATCAACTCAATCACATTCAAGAATGTAGATTTGACAGCCGATTTCAATTTTAATGCATCAACACAGTCAGTAACTGCTGAATGGAGTGATAACGAAACTCAAACATCAGATTATTCATACTATGCACAGTCAAGTGCTGCGGCTATTGAAACAGTTCAGGGTTCTCAGGCAGCAACATACGGTGAACCATTGCTATTTATTCCTCAGACAGCATCTACAGCAGAACTGGTATTTACAGTATCAATGCTTAATACAGACGATATTGAATACACTACAACAATTAACTTAAATCCGGAAACAAGTGCTGCAGCTAATACAACAGTAGGCAGCTGGGAACTGGGTAAGAAATATATCTATACTCTGAACTTTAAGTTAGACGAAATCAACTTTGCTCCATCTGTTATGGATTGGGTAGAGGTTCAGGTTTCTACCATAGATATAACAGAATAAGAATGAAATAAATAAAATAAACAAGATATGAAAAAGATTCTATTGTTGATGACATCTGCAATGTTACTATTTGCAGGTTGCGCAAAGGAGGAACTGACATCAGATCCTCAGGAGATAGGTTTCCGTGCCTATACATTCAAACAGACCAAGGCTCCTATTGAAGGTGCTGTTTATGGTACTGATGCCCCAAACTTCAAAGTATTTGCTGCTTTGGATAGAGAGGGTAATTATTTGACAAACTATGCATCTTCTGAAAAGTATTTTGAAACAGAGGTTGCATACGATGGTTCAGATAGCTATAAAATCTGGAGACCATGGTCTGGAAATGCTTTTATTAAGTACTATTGGCCAATGTCAGGTTCTCTGACTTTTGTTGCTGTATCACCAGCTACTGCAAATAGTGATTTTGCTAATCAGGCAGCTACACTTACTGTAACAGATTTCTCATCTTCTACAACTGTGGCAGAACAGGCTGATTTGATGTATTCAAAGATTACCAGTGCTCTTGATTTAAAGTCTGCAAACACAGAAAAATACAATGGCTCATTAAGAACAGGCGTTCCTGTTGTATTTAATCACGCATTGGCACAGGTTGCATTTATGGCTGAAAATAAGGAGGCATCAGCCAATACCATCCAGATAAATAAAATTCAGATTACAGAAGTTGCTAACAAAGGTACACTGACAGTGGTCAAAGATGTTGCAAGCAGTGACAATGGACTTGTAGATGGTTGGAAAACAACTACTACCGATGATGCTACATTTGTTTCATTATCTGAAAACGAGGTAAAAACTATAGGTGAAAGTGCAGAAAAACTTGGTTCTCCGCTGATGATTATACCACAAACATTGGCAGAAGATATCAAGTTAGAAGTAACTTATACTATGACTCAAATAAATGGTGTTGATGTACCTAAAACAACAAAAAAGGTCTCAAAGATGCTTAGCGAGATAGTAGGTGATTCTCTTAACGCAAATAAAAAGTACACCATTACATTGTCAATAGGTGCCGATGAGATTCTATTCTCACCAAGCATTGTTGAATGGTCAGAAACAGAAAATAAAGAGATTTATCCAATTAAATAAGAACCTTCTATAATAATGAAAAATATGAAAAAGAGTATGTTTATAGCAGCTATTGCCACAATGGTTCTGGCAGGCTGTACAAAAGATGAATCAATAGTTGAACAGCAGGAGATTGGCTTCCAGCCATTAGCCTACAAAGCTTCACAGACTAAAGCTGAAACAACAGGAGATGAAACCGGATCTACTACAACTAATCAGCAAACTACTGATAATGTAATTACAGATGCATTTTACCCAGTAAATGGCCCAACATTTGGTCTGTTTGCTTATCAATTAGAGGGTGTAGAAGAAGGTACTTTTGATGCGGCTAATGCATCTGCAAACTTGTATATATACAATAAACCAGTAAAATATACTGCTGGCAATTGGCGTACAGATCCAAAGAGCTTCTGGCCTTTACAGGGTTCTTTGACCTTTATTGCCTACTCTCCATTCGGTGTGAGTGCTTCTCATAGTATTAATAAAGTTGCAAAAAACGAAGGAACTACTAAACTCTCATCTGTATTGACTATCACTGATTTCCAGGCAGATACAGAAGGACAGAAGGACTTGATGTGGAGCAATCTTTCAAAGGATAAGACTTCAAATGGTACGGTGAATAATTACCCGGAAGAATCATCAACTTATGCAGGTGTACCTATTACGTTTAATCACGCACTTTGCCGTATTAAGATTACTGCAAAGACAGCAGAAAATTACAGTGGTTTTGCAACATACAAAATAAAGAAGATAGAGGTAGCAAACCTTAAGGATAATGCTACACTAACTGTAACAGATGATAAAGCTACCTGGTCAGATCCAACAACTGCATTGGGTACAGCAAGTGGTAATGATAATGTGTTTGATTTCTTTGCTCCAGATGCCGAAGCAAATTACGTAACATTGAATTCTACTACTGCATCTGCAGTAAATTATAAGAATGAAGAGACTACAGGCAATGGTCTTTTGGCAATTCCTCAATCACTTGATGCAAACGTGAAGTTGTTGGTAACATACACTATGACTGTAGATCCTGATGGTACAGGTAGTGCACCTGCTGTTGTTACTGAGATTACAAAGCCTGTAACATTAAATACACAATTGGCTTCATTGGAGCAGAATAAGGTTTACACATTGAATCTGAGCATCTCTGCAAACGAAATTCTCTATTCACCAGATGTTATTGACTGGACTCCACAGGGTGCAGAATATGCAGTACCAGAAGTATAATAAGTTTAAATTGCGAATAAATAAAACAGAAAAATATGAAAAAGAGTCTATTTTTAGCAGCTATTGCTACCATAGCATTAGCAAGCTGTACCCAGAATGAAGATTTTTCTCAGCCAGAGAAAATCAGCTTCAATCCAGTGAACTATAAGGCCAAATCAACTAAGGCCCCTATAACTGGCGCATACTATACATCAAACGATCCATCATTCGGTATCTTTGCATTCCATACAGATAAAGGTTGGAATGAAACTGGAACAACTATCAAAGAGTATATTCAAAAGTCTGAAGTAACATGGCAAACTGATGAATGGAATACTACTACTGATGCGTATTGGCCACTTTCTGGTAGCTTGACATTTATAGGATATACTCCATTTGATGGAATTGATGCAAAATACACTATAGGTTCTAAGACTTTAACTATTTCAGACTTTAGCGCTGCAAATCAAGATGACTTGATGTACACACTACCAAGTGATGCACAAGATTTAAAAGCAAATACAGAGAACTATAATAATGGTAACACAGCTAATACATACGCTGGCGTTCCTATTAAGTTCCGTCACGCACTATCACAGATTGTAGTGAAAGCGAAAGTTGCAGATACATATGCAGATGCTACATTCACTATCAATAGCATATCTCTACAGGGTATGAATGATAATGCAACATTAACCGTTACAGAGAGTGCTTCTTGGGGTACACCTTCTATAAGAGACGCTGCGTTTAACATACTTACTGCAGGAACAGAAGAATTAAATACTACTCTAACAGAAATTGAAGATCCAGTTTTGGTTATTCCGCAAGCTTTGGTTGCTCAGCAACAGAAATTGGTTATCTCTTATTCTATGACATTTAATAATGTTACAACTTCAACAAGTAAGGATGTGTATCTGAATTCCGGTACAAATGACGCTTTAACAGCATTGGCTATGGGTAAGAAATATACATTAAACTTAACCATTTATGCTGATAGAATCTTGTACTCACCTTCTATTGAAGAGGATTGGAGTGATGGTGGTTCAAGTTACGATGTACTACCAGAACAGCCAGCTGCAGGTAATTAATATTGAAAGGAACAATTTTTAGAATAAAAACAGAATATTAACCTCTAAAATATAGATATGAAGAGGCTTTTAACAATAGTTGCAACAGCATTGGTACTGACAGGGTGCACACAGCACGAACTTTTGGTACCAAGAGCTGAAGTTACATTCGGACCAAGCACTGTAAGTACAAAAGCACTTATAAATCCTTGGGGTGCGGAGAATGGTGAAATATCGTTCCCCCAGACAGAATCGTTTGCCGTATCTGCCATAGTAGATGATGACCCTGAAAACTTCCTTATGAACAATGTTCTTATTGAAAACAGAGAGGGTGAATGGAAGGCAGCAAGCGAAAATGTCTATTTATGGCCTGAAAAAGGAACTGTAGATTTCTACGCTTACTATCCTTATAGTGCAGAAAACGCACGCTTGCAATTGGTGAATGAAACCTTCAGATGGAATCTGTCTAACGTAAATCTGGGCAGTACCATTGGAGATCAGATTGATCCGCTTGTGGCAACCACAAATGACCAGATAGCAACAGAAATGCCTGTTGTCAAAATGGTGTTCAAACATATATCCAGCCAGGTGGTTGTTATGGCGCGCGATGCTACTACCCGTGATGAACTGAAAGGTAAAATCAGACTGAAGGAGGTAAAGATAAATGGTGTAAGTATTAAGGGTGACTATCTGGACGGTCCAGAACCAGGTAAAGGTGGTGAATGGACTAATCAGGATCATTCAACAGAATTTGTATTGTTCCAAGGCAATGAATATCTTACAGAAGATGACAGATATCTGAATATAGACCAGCTATCTGACGATAAAGAGAACTGTGCTCTTTTTGTAGTTGTTCCTACACCACTGAATACCGATGTTCAGACTATATCAGTGGTATATGATATTGACGAATTCACTCTGAATGGACAGATATATTCTGCTCGTCCTGATCAGAAGGCTTCAGTAAGTCTGTATGACTATAATAAGAACTGGGAATTTAAAGCAGGTGTACGCTATGTATATCATTTAGGATTCTCAATGAATGGAGCTAATAACGAAATCCGTTTTGAACCTGTGGTATCTGGTTGGGAACAAGAGGATATAAATAATATAGTCTTTGACTGTTTCGCAGGTAAGTATTAAGTAAACCGATATGAATAGAGTGTACTACATATATAACAAGGTGGCGATGATGCTTATTTCAGCATTGTTAATGGTGTCGTGTGCATTGGATAATCCGGTGGAAAAACAAGAGATTATGACTTTCCAACCGGTGGTAAACAAGGCGCGTGCATCTAAAGCCATAACTCAAAGTACAGAATATCCCACAACAGAGAGTTTCTGTATTAGTGCATTCTATTATATAGATGAAGCTGCTACAACACCACCGACCAATTACATTGTGGAAAACGTTGTAAGTTATGATGGTACTGTCTGGAATACTTCTACTGATTATTACTGGCCTCTATCCGGTTATATGGATTTCAAAGCCTATTCCCCTGCAGGCCTGAAAGAGCAAGGTGCTGATATATCATATTCACAAGGTGTATCTATTTCTAATTATACAATAGACTCTTTTGAAGATACACAAGTTGATTTTATGTATTCTGAACCTTTGGATAAAAAGATAAACAATGCTGAACATCTTCCAACAGTGGGTATAACATTCAAGCATGCTCTTACGCAGGTTGCATTTACTGTAAAACCGCAGAAGTATTTTAATACAACTGCAGATGGTATAACAAACCATGTTACAATAACCATAGACAAACTCTCTTTGAGAAATATGTACTATAGAGGTAGTTTTAGCCAGAATCCTAACCCGCAATGGGATGTGTATGATGAGTCAGATACTTATACTGTTCCTTATCTTATAGATTATACTCTTTTGAATAAGGACCCGGGACAGGGAACGAAATTGAAATATGATGGTACAACTCCAATGAGTGTACCTGTTATGCTGGACCAGAACACAGAACTTGCAGCACTGCTGATTCCGCAAACGTTGAATAAGGATGCAGCTCTTGTTGTAACATATTCTGTAACCCAGACAACAAAGAGAGGAGATGAAGTTATAGTTGCACCATATACTATTACGTTCAGTAACTCCATACAGATTCTGGGTAATCCTAAACAGGTGCTTGAAATGGGGAAGAAACTGGTGTATAATATCCGTATAGGTTTGGATGCAATATCGCTAGAAGCAACAAACGGAGATTGGTCTGGTAGTGAAGAGATAGTTGAACCACAATGATTGTTATGAATAGAAAAGAAGGTAGATATAAAGATAGTTTGTTGTCGCTGTTAATGCTCTTTATAACAGTGCCTATACTAACATCGTGCGACCGCGAAAATATAGACTTTGCGGAAAAGATTCCTATCTCATTTACAGGCAGTGTGGAAACAAAAGCACTAATATCCGATTCCGATGTTACAGGTATTCAAAAAACCGGTATAGGTGTAACTGCCTACATTCAACAGGGTAATAATGTAAATCCTGTTATGAAGAATCAGCAGGTTACATATTCAGATGGAGATGGAAAGTGGACATATTCACCTGTATCCTACTGGTCAAAGAGTGATAAATATATCTTTACAGCGTATGCTCCATTTAGTAGCACTACGGCAACAGATCTTAATGCTGCAACAATGACATTCAAAGATATTCCGCAATATCAGTCGGTAATGACCGATTATGAGAAAGAGAAAGCAATAGATATTCTTACCGATACAAAGGTAGGTTCTTATCAGAAAGAGTTCAGTAATGGTAAGGTACAGTTTGAACTTAAACACGAACTTGCATATCTGGAAATCCGAGCAGTGAAAGCAGATATTGTAAGTATGAGAAATGTGGAATTTAAAGTTGCCTCTTTGATACTGGGCGATTCAAATAACAAGATGGCAGTTATGGTTGATGATAGAGAATTTACTAAAAATGTACTTGATAATACTCTGTCAACATGGAGTAGTGTTACCTATGCTGATGGTAAATATCCATTAATCAGTTCTCCTTTAGATTCAGAGATTCCAAATGAAGTTGAGAATAATTCATTGGTGTTATCAAAAATGCTTGTAGCACCATTTGAATTTGGTGGCAATGCAAATCCGCACAGTTTGGCATTTCAGATCACCTATAATAAGGTTGAAGGTCAGAACTCTACTAATCATGCTATTACAGGTCATGCTGTAACCATAAATAAGTTTGAGGCAGGTAAGAAATATATAGTAACACTTAGATTCAATACTGCATCTAAGGTTGAAATCAATACAGTAGTGGTTGAAGATTGGACTACAGGATCTACCTACGAACCTCCTGTATTTAACTGGTAAAATGGAAAGTAGAGATGAACAGATATATTGTTGACATAC
>JAGCKJ010000141.1 GCA_017647575.1 Bacteroidaceae bacterium
AGGACGCTTCCGGAGGAAGCAAAATATATAAGGATTAGTCCCGTCTTCGGCTTGTAGAGCCATATAAGATTAATTGGTCCGAAGGACTCACGCGGAGCGTGACATATATATAAGGATAAGTCCCGTCTTCGGCTATTGAGCCGAAGACGGGACTCGAACCCGTGACCTACGCATTACGAATGCGTTGCTCTACCAACTGAGCTATTTCGGCTTTTGAATTTCGGCTGCGAAGATAAAACTTTTTTATGAGATTGTTGAAAACAAATATCAACTACGGTGATAATATTAAAATAAAAAGAGTAATTTTGCACTCAGATTATGAAACAGAGACAGTTGGACATATTAAGTAAGCATTGTTGCATTGTATGTAAGCAACAATTGTCGTTGTTTTTTTGAAGGAGAGTCTGCATTATTGCATATTCTCTTTTTTTTTAAATAGTTAGTCAAAAATTTAATTAGTACTTTAAATGGAACCGTTGAGACATGAGTGTGGAATGGTAATGGTTAGACTTCTTAAACCTATGAGTTACTATAGGAAGAAGTATAACTCTATTCAGTATGGATTAAGTCGCCTCTATCTGATGATGGAGAAACAGAAGAACCGTGGTCAGGAGGGTGCAGGTATTGCTGTTGTAAAGATGAAGGCAAATCCTGGGGAGGACTATATGTTCCGCGAACGCGCCTTGGGTTCTGGTGCTATAAGTGAAATTTTTGACGGTATTCAGTCAGAACTTGGCAAAGCTACACAGGAACAGCTGGCAGATGATGCATATATCATGAGAAGATACCCGTTTATCGGCGATCTTTATCTGGGTCATCTGCGTTATTCTTCAGGTGGCAGAAATTCAATATCAGACGTTCATCCATTTCTAAGAAGAAATAACTGGAGAGCAAAGAACCTGGCACTTTGTGGTAACTTTACAATTACCAATGAACACGAAGTGTTTGAAGAAATCATTTCAAAGGGACAGCATCCAAGAAGCTATACCAGCACTTACTTTATGCTGGAACAGGTTGGACATCGTCTTGACAGAGAAGTGGAGCGTGTGTTCAAGATTGCAGAAGAGAAGGGTTTGAAGGGTGTTGAAATTACCAACTACATTGACAATAATGTAGATATGGCTAATGTCCTGAGCACTTCCAGCCCAATATGGGATGGCGGATATGTAATAGGTGGTATAACCGGTAGCGGTGAATCATTTGCAATCAGAGATCCATGGGGCATCAGAACTGCATTCTGGTATAAGGATGAAGAGATCATTGTTGTGGCTTCAGAGCGTCCTGCAATACAGACCTCACTTAATGTGGAAGCTGATAAGGTACATGAATTGCAGCCTGGTCAGGCTATTATAATAAATAAGAAAGGTGAAATGCGTCTGGAACAGATCATACCTCAAAAGGCTATGTTGTCCTGCTCTTTTGAACGCGTTTATTTTAGCCGTGGTAACGATACAGATATCTATCTGGAGAGAAAGGAACTGGGTCGCCAGCTGGTAGAGCCTGTTCTGAATGCTATTGACAACGATGTTGATCATGCAGTCTTCTCATTTATCCCAAATACTGCAGAAGTTGCATCATTCGGACTTGTAGAGGGTTTTGAACAGTATCTGAACAAGAAAAAGATTGAAGATATCAAAGCTTTGGGCGATCATCCAAAGGCAGAAGATATAGAACGCATCCTTTCAAAGCGTGTACGTAATGAAAAGGTGGCATGGAAGGATATCAAGCTGCGTACATTTATCACAGCCGGAAGCAGCCGTAATGAACTTGCTGCACATGTATATGATATTACATACGGCAGTCTTGAAAAGAATGTGGATAATCTGGTTATCATTGATGACAGTATAGTACGAGGCACTACTTTGCGTGAGAGCATTATCTATATTCTGGACAGATTATCACCAAAGAGAATTGTAATTGTATCATCATCACCACAGGTACGTTATCCGGACTACTATGGTATAGATATGTCAAGTATGGACCATTTCATCGCTTTCAAAGCAGCTTTGGCTCTTTTGGAAGAGCGTGGAATGTGGCACCTGGTAACTGATGTATATTGCAAGTGCAGAGAACAGCTTACAAAGGCACCGGAAGAGAGAATTAACTGTGTGAAAGAGATTTATGCTCCATTTACAGAAGAAGAAATCTCAGATAAGATAGTTGAATTGCTGACTCCTCCGAATGTAAAGGCTGAAGTCAAAATTGTTTATCAGACTCTGGAAGGCTTGCATAAGGCTTGTCCTAATCATCCGGGCGACTGGTATTTCAGTGGCGATTTCCCAACACCGGGTGGAACTCTTCTTGTGAATAAAGCATTTATAGATTATTACGAACAATACAATAAATAATGAAAGTATCACTTATTTTGGCCGATGGCACCTGCTTTGAAGGTGAATCATTTGGTTATCAGCAGCCAACCAGTGGCGAACTTGTATTCAATACAAGTATGACAGGTTATCCTGAACTGATGACCGACCCATCATCTGAAGGTCAGCTTCTGGTTCTGACCTATCCTGTGATTGGTAACTATGGTGTGCAACCAATGGTAGAAGATGAATATGGACTGATTACAAATGCTGAGAGCGACCATATTCATGTAAAAGGACTTATAGTAAGCGATTATAGCGAATACTATAGTCATTGGAACGCAAAAGAATCTTTGGGCGACTGGATGAATCGCGAAAAGATTGTCGGAATAAGCGGTATAGATACCCGTGAACTCTCAAAGCATATACGTCTGCATGGATGTATGGCAGCAAGAGTGGTATTTGCAGATATGCCTAAACCTGCTGAATATTCTTACACAAACCTTATCAGCAAGGTTTCATGTACAGAACCTATCACATATCAGCCAGGTAAAGATAAGACTGTTGTGGTGTTGGATTGCGGTATCCGTGCAAGCGTATTGCGCTGCCTGTTACAGCAGGATGTAACTGTTGTAAGAGTGCCATGGAACTACGATTTTACCTCTATGGAATACGATGGTCTGTTTATCAGTAACGGCCCTGGAAATCCAAGTTATTGTGGTGAAACAATTGCAATCATCCAGAAGGCAATGGCAGAAAAGGCAGACAAACCTGTTCTGGGTATAGATATGGGATGTTTGTTGCTGGGACTTGCAGCAGGTATGGATACATATAAACTGAAATATGGTCATCATACACACAACCAGCCTGTACAGTTGGCAGGTACTGAGCGTTGCTTTATTACAGCTCAGAACCACAACTATGCAATCAGAGAGGAATCTATTGTAGGTCACTGGAAGACCTATATGAAGAATCTTCATGATGGTTCTGTTGAAGGTATTTATCATACATTGAAACCATGGGTAGGAACAATGTTCCATTCAGAATCAGATGTAATAGATACTGATGTTAGTTTTATCTATGATGATTTCATCTCAAAACTGTAATTGACTATGGCAGATATTAAAAAGATAAATAAGGTGCTCCTGTTGGGCTCTGGTGCCCTTAAAATTGGTGAGGCAGGAGAGTTCGATTATTCAGGTTCACAAGCATTGAAGGCGTTGAAGGAGGAGAATATTGAAACTGTCCTCATTAACCCTAACATTGCTACAGTACAGACCAGTGAAGGTGTAGCAGATAAGGTATATTTCCTGCCTGTGACTCCTTTCTTTGTGGAAAAGGTTATTGCTAAAGAGCGTCCGGATGCTATCCTGCTGGCTTTTGGTGGTCAGACAGCATTGAACTGCGGTGTTTCTTTGTATCAGGAAGGTGTATTTGAAAAATACAATGTTCAGGTACTGGGAACACAGGTACAGGCAATTATGGATACTGAAGACCGTGAACTCTTTATTGAACGTCTTGATGAAATAGGTGTTGAGACTATCAAATCGCATGCTGTAGAGACAATGGACGATGCACGTGCAGCAGCCAAAGAGTTGGGCTATCCTGTAATTATTCGTTCTGCATACGCACTTGGCGGCCTTGGTTCAGGTTTCTGCGATAATGAAGAGGAACTGGTTAAACTGGCTGAAAAGTCATTCTCATTCTCACCTCAGATTCTTGTAGAGAAGAGTCTGAAGGGCTGGAAGGAGATAGAATTTGAAATTGTTCGTGATAAAAATGATAACTGCATTATAGTATGTAGCATGGAGAACTTCGATCCACTGGGTATTCATACCGGTGAAAGTATTGTAGTTGCTCCAACTCAGACACTTACAGCTCATGAAGTTCAGAAACTTTGTGAAATTGGTACACGTGTGGCTCGCCACGTGGGTATTGTAGGTGAATGTAATATTCAGTTTGCTTTCGATCCACAGAGTGAAGAGTATCGCGTTATCGAGGTAAATGCACGTCTGAGCCGTTCTTCTGCTCTGGCATCAAAAGCTACCGGTTATCCACTTGCTTTCGTAGCATGTAAGCTGGGTCTGGGTTACAGCCTGTATGAACTGAAGAACTCAATCACAAAGACAACATATAACTTCTTTGAACCATCAGTTGACTATGTAGTTTGTAAGATTCCTCGCTGGGATTTGTCAAAGTTCCATGGTGTAGATAAGGAACTTGGTTCAAGCATGAAGTCTGTAGGTGAAGTTATGTCAATCGGTCGTTCATTCGAAGAGGTTATTCAGAAGGGTATCCGTATGATTAACCAGGGAATGCACGGATTTGTTGAGAACAAGGAACTTACATTCAAGAATCTGGATCAGGCACTTAAAGAGCCTACAGACAAACGTCTGTTCGCTATCAGTCAGGCACTTGAAAATGGCTATTCAATAGAGAAGATTTATGAATTGACCAAGATTGACAAGTGGTTCCTGAACCGTTTGAAGAATATTACAGATATTTCAGCAGAACTGCATAAGGTTAACGGAATTGAAAATCTTAGCAAGGAACTGCTTAAAAAGGCAAAATGTGCCGGCTTCTCTGACTTCCAGGTATCACGTGCTATAGGTCTGGAAAAGAAAGGCGGTGTAGATCAGGGTATATTGGATATTCGTAATCTGCGTAAGGAGATGGGCGTACTGCCATATGTTAAGCAGATTGATACTTTGGGTGGTGAATATGCTGCACAGGCAAACTACCTGTATATGACATACAATGGTTGTGCTCACGATATTCCATTTATGAATGATAAGAAGTCAATCATAGTATTGGGTTCTGGTGCATATCGTATTGGATCATCTGTAGAGTTTGACTGGTGTGGTGTTCAGGCTTTGAATACTGTTCGTAAGGAGGGCTACAGAAATATTATGATCAACTGCAACCCTGAAACAGTATCAACTGACTATGACGTTTGCGACCGCCTGTTCTTTGATGAACTCTCATTCGAGCGTGTAATGGACGTTATTGAACTGGAAAATCCTTATGGTGTGATTGTATCAACCGGTGGACAGATTCCAAATAACCTTGCAATGCGTCTAGACGGAATGAATGTTCCTATTTTGGGTACATCTGCCAAATGTATTGACAATGCAGAAGACAGAGAGAAGTTCTCTGCAATGCTTGATAGAATAGGTGTTGATCAGCCTGAATGGAGTGAGCTGACATCTATGGATGATATCAAACAGTTTATAGACAGAGTGGGATTCCCTGTACTGGTACGTCCTTCATACGTACTTTCAGGTGCTGCAATGAATGTGTGCAGCAATCAGGATGAACTGGAGCGTTTCCTTCAGCTTGCAGCCGATGTTTCCAAACAGCACCCTGTTGTAGTAAGCCGTTTCATTGAGCATGCCAAGGAGGTAGAAATGGATGCAGTAGCAAAGGATGGTGAAATCATTGCATACGCTATAAGCGAACACATTGAGTTTGCCGGTGTACACTCAGGTGACGCTACTATCCAGTTCCCGCCACAGAAACTATATGTAGAGACAGTTAAGCGTATCAAACGCATCAGCCGTCAGATTGCAAAAGAGCTTCACATCAGCGGACCTTTCAATATCCAGTATCTAGCAAAAGAGAACGATATCAAGGTTATTGAGTGTAACCTGCGTGCATCACGTAGCTTCCCATTTGTAAGTAAGGTTCTGAAGATCAATCTTATTGAGATAGCTACAAAGGTTATGTTGGGTATTCCTGTAGAGGTGCCTGAAAAGAGCCTGTTTGATGTTGATTATGTAGGTATCAAGGCTTCACAGTTCTCATTCAACCGTCTGCAGAAGGCAGACCCTGTACTGGGCGTAGATATGGCTTCTACAGGTGAAGTGGGCTGTCTGGGCGATGATTCACGATATGCAATACTTGAATCAATGCTTTCAGTTGGTCACAGAATCCCTGCAAAGAATATTCTTCTTTCAACAGGTTCTGCAAAACAGAAAGCCGATATGCTTGATGCAGCTAAGTTGCTGAGCGAAAAGGGTTATTCTCTGTATGCAACAGGCGGAACATCAAAATATCTGACAGAAAACGGCATTCAGAATACACGTGTTTACTGGCCAAGCGAAGAGGGTCAGGAACCACAGGCTCTGAAGATGCTGCATAACAAGGAGATTGATATGGTTGTTAATATACCAAAGGATCTTACACAGTCAGAACTGTCCAACGGATATAAGATTCGTCGTGCATCAGTAGATTTGAATATTCCTCTTATTACAAATGCAAGATTGGCTGATGCCTTTATCAATGCATTCTGTACATTGGATGTAAATGATATTCCAATCAAGAGCTGGGATGAATTCAAGTAATCAAGCTTAATCAAATAACAGGAAAGCCTGCATCTGAAAAATGCAGGCTTTCTGTTTTATATAAAAAGTAAAGTGAATTATACCTTTATCTTAAGTATGGTTGCACCATTTTCGGGAATTTGAACATTGATAGCTGTATCAGCCTGCAGATCAATTTCATACTCCTGTCCAGTGAACAGTTCTATTGCTGTAGTCCTGCCCTTTGTCCTGATATCCAGATAGTTGAATGCATGTTCTGGGATGGTAATCTGGGAACGTTGCAAAGTGTCGCTGAAGTTTGCAACTATCAGAAGCAGAGTATCCTGGTACTTTCTGATAAAAGCATACTCTTTATGCGGATCAAAATTTGCAGAAGCAGGGTTAACATACATCAGATCAAAGAAGAGTCCTTTACTGATAGCCTGTTCAGAAGTGCAGATGTTAAACAGACGGTTATAGAACGATTTCAGGTCAATCTCGTCTCTGGTCAGGTGTTTGTCAGACAGTACTCCCTCCTTATACCATCTGCTCAGAGTGTCCGGAGCCCAATAGTCAAAAATCGTGCTGCGTCCGTCTGTACCGCTGAATCCTTCGTTGTCCATTCCCTTTTCGCCTAATTCCTGACCGGCATAGTACATTACAGGTGCACTGTCCAGACATGCCGATACAACCATGGATGGACGTCCCTTTTTGCCATCTCCTGCAAAGAACGAAGAAGCTATGCGCTGTTCGTCATGATTCTCCATGAAATGCAGCATCTTTTCTGCGTTTCCACCGATATTTTGCCAGCACTGTGTAATGGCAGTTGCAGACTGTGAACCTACTGTTACAGCTCTCAGAGTATCGTATAATCCTACCTTATCATACAGATAGTCAAAATGTCCGTACTCTGTATATGATGTGTATGCACCCGGATTGTAGATTTCAGCAATGAATATAATGTTCGGATAGGTGTTCTTGACACTCTCAATAGCCCAGTGCCAGAACTCTACCGGAACCATTTCTGCCATATCACAACGGAATGCATCTACACCTTTCTCTGCCCAGTAGAGCAGTATGTCACGCATTTTAATCCATGTGTCAGGTATAGGGTCAAAATGGTGAGTATGGTTGCTGTAATCGACACCATAATTCAATTTAACGGTTTCATACCAGTCAAAAAGGTTAGGGTAGGCATCAAACCTGTCATTTCCGGTTGCTTTGGCAGGTTCCTCTATATATCCATTCCAGTCTATAGCACCGGCCAGTCTTTCGCCGGGCATATAGTAGAAATTGTTATCCTTGTCAAAATGGTAGTTCCTGTTGTCATTTTCGCCCAATCCATCGTATTTTTTAGGCTTTTTGATGGATTGATACTCTCTTGCCACATGGTTAGGAACAAAGTCCATAATGAACTTCATACCTGCATTATGAACTCTGTCAACAAGATTTGTGAATTCACTCATTCTGCAACGGACATTTACCGCCAGATCGGGGTCTATGTCAAAATAGTCTCTTATGGCATACGGAGAACCTGCATTACCTTTAACGGTGGCGGGGTGAGATGTGGGAATGCCATACTTACTGTAATCTGTACGTGAAGCGTGGGCTATCAGACCTGTAAACCAGATATGTGTTACCCCCTGTTTTTTTATGGTTTCAAGTACTGATTCGTCAAAATAGTTAAGTTTGCCGCATCCATTCTCTTCAATGCTTCCATTATAGATGTTGCCGGCTTTCTTGTTGCAAAATAGACGTGTAAATATTTGATATATAACTATCTTGTCCATAATTATTTACGGATTCTCTTGATAAGGTTTGTCAATACTGTACCAGGACCGCACTCTGTAAACTCTTCTGCACCGTCCGCAACCATATTCAGAACACTCTGTGTCCAGCGAACAGGTGAATTAAGCTGAGTGACCAGATTCTGTTTAATCTCTTCAGCGTCGGTGTGTGGAAGAGCATCTACGTTCTGGTAAACAGGACATACAGGGTTGCTGAATTCTGTTTCTGCAATAGCCTTTGCCAGTTCATCCTTAGCAGGTGTCATCAGTGGTGAATGGAAGGCACCACCTACAACCAACGGCAATGCACGTTTGGCACCAGCTTCCAGCATTAATGGACATGCAGCATCAATTGCCTCTCTGGAACCTGAAATTACAACCTGTCCGGGACTGTTGTAGTTGGCTGGAACTACAGTCAAACCCTGTTCGCAGAGTGATTTGCATATCTCTTCAATCTTTTCATCTTCAAGATTGATAATTGCTGCCATAGTACCCGGTACCATTTCGCATGCCTTCTGCATAGCTTTGGCGCGTTTTGAAACAAGTTCCAGACCACTCTTGAATGATAGCGCATTTGCTGCTACCAATGCTGAAAATTCGCCCAATGAATGACCTGCAACCATATCCGGCTGAAAGTCGTTGCCCATGGCACGTGCTACTGCAACAGAATGAATAAATACCGCCGGTTGAGTTATATCTGTACGACGTAAATCCTCATCACTGCCTTCAAACATAATTCTGGTAATGTCAAAACCAAGAATTGTGTTTGCTTCCTCAAAAAGTCGCTTAACAATGTCGTGTTGTTCATAAAGGTCTTTGCCCATTCCAGAGAACTGAGCACCCTGACCCGGAAATACAAATGCTTTCATTTTGTCAATGTATTTGTTTATTATTCTGTAATTTGCTAAATTTGCGCAATTTTAAAAACTATGGGGTTTATGTGCACAAACAGCGCTGCAAAGTTACTGTTTTTTAGCAATACTTTGTGAGGTTTAGCTTTTTTAGTGTATTAATGCAATTTTTTGCGCCCTGCTACGTTATGTATGTATAACAGAAAAATTATGCAGAATTATAAGATTAACAGATATAGCTATAATAAACGCGATAACGAACATTTTGATGCAATGAACAGATCTCAAAGATTTGTAAAACGAACTTTCGATATTGTGTTTTCTTTTATTGGTCTGGTGCTTCTGTCACCGTTTATGTTGCTGTTCGCAATTGTCTTGCTCTTTGATGAAGGCCCTATAATATTCAAACAGGAACGAATAGGTTATAAGGGAAAACCATTTATGATTTATAAATTCAGAACCATGCGTGTGAATGCCGAAGCCGATGGTATTCCACGTCTGGAGGAAGAACGCAACAGGCACTTGACTCCATTCGGCAGATTCTTGCGTGCCCATCATCTTGATGAACTACCTCAGTTGTGGAATGTGCTGAAAGGTGATATGTCGTTTGTTGGCCCCCGTCCTGAACGTCAGTACTTCATTGACCAGATAAACAGAGAGACAGAAGATTATCATTACGTATATCTGATGCGTCCGGGCATTACATCCTATGCAACTATCTATAACGGATATACCGATACTATGGATAAGATGCTGAAACGTCTGGAATACGATCTGGATTATCTTGATAACAGATCCCTGATGCTGGATTTGAAGATTATTGTAAAGACAGTGTTGTCAATTGTTAGTGGTAAGAAATTTTAAATTAAGATTTATGATAAAGAGATTGTTTTTGTCGATTGTGCTGGTATGTTCAGCTGTTCTGACTCTATCTGCACAGATGCCTGAAGATAAAATTATTCAGTTTGTAGCTGAACAACAGGAGAAAGGTGTTTCTCAGGAACAGATTGTGTATGAACTCAGTCGCAGGGGAGTCTCTATCCAGCAGTTACAGTCTCTGCGTGAAAAGTATGAAAAGCAGAAATCTACCGGTGTTTTGGGAATGACAATGGCGGAAGCTACAAATTCCCAGTCACGTACCAGAAACAATAGTACATCATCTCTTAATCTTATTCAGACAGAGGATGACAGATTGGCTAAAACAAAAATGTCTGAAGAAGAAAAACTTCAGCTGATGTATAATGAATCCATGTTCCTGTTTGTAGATTCAATGTATCTTCTGAAACAGTCGTTTATGCCATTGAAACGTGAAATTTATGGTCATAGCATTTTCCAGAACAAGGATCTGACATTTGAACCATCTGTAAATATAGCTACTCCTGCCGACTATAAACTAGGTGCAGGCGATGAAGTTATTATCGATATATGGGGCGCTTCCCAGATGACAGTGCGTGAAATTATATCGCCCGATGGTAATATTATGGTGGAAAACTTAGGTCCTGTCTATCTGAATGGAATGACTGTTGCTGAAGCAAATAAACATATCAAACGTGTCTTTTCACAGATAGATGCAGGTCTGAATGAAGAAAACAATAGTTCACAGATAAGTCTGACACTTGGTCAGGCACGCTCTATTCAGGTAAATGTTATGGGCGAAGTGGAAAATCCCGGAACATACGTGCTTTCATCATTTGCAACCATCTTCAATGCACTGTATATGGCAGGTGGTGTAAATGATTTAGGTACAATGCGTGATGTTAAGCTTTACAGAAATAACAAGGAGATAGCATCAATTGATATTTATGACTATTTGCAGAATGGTAAGTTGTCCAAGGATATACGTCTTACTGATAATGATGTAATTATAGTTTCACCATACAAGCAGATGGTGGTAATAGAGGGTAGCATACGTCGCCCAATGCTTTATGAGATGAAATCTACAGAAACACTGCAGAATCTGGTGGAATATGCAGGCGGACTTTCTGCCGATGCATACAAAAAGGATATCCGCGTAATAAGAATGGGCGAAAAACAACGTCAGATATTTACTGTTGATACAGACCAGCAGGCATCATTCTTGCTGGCTGATGGTGATTCAGTTTATGTGGATTCCATACAGACAACATTTGCAAATATGGCCGAAGTGCGTGGAGCTGTATATCGTCCGGGTCAGTTCCAGATAGACGATGCAATAAACAGTGTGCTGAAAGCTGTTGAATTTGCAGGTGGTGTTCGCGAAGATGCATTTATGGGACGAGCATTACTTAGCAGAACTAACCCGGATAAGACTTTAAGCAATCAGGCTGTTGATATTGAAGCTTTGTTGAAAGGTGAAGCTGCCGATATAGAGTTGCGTAACGGTGATGTTCTGTTTATACCAAGCCTGTTCGATGTAAGAGAGGTACAGACATTGCATATATATGGCGAAGTACTCTTCCCCGGCAAATACCAGTATGCCGATAATATGCAGATTGAGGATCTGATTCTGCAGGCAGGTGGTTTGAAGGAGACGGCTTCTATTGCAAAGGTTGATGTGGTACGTAAGACAAACAATAAAAATGCAGTTTCTGCATCAGATACCATATCAGAGATATTCTCTTTCAGTATAGATGAAAAACTTAAAATTCAGGATAACAATTTTACCCTGAAACCTTTTGATGAAATATATGTTCGCAAGAGTCCGGGTAATACGGAGATTAAACGTGTAATTGTAGATGGTGAAGTGCTCTTCCCTGGTAACTATTCACTAAAAACAAACAACGAACGTCTCAGCGATTTGATTGTTCGTGCAGGCCTGTTTACATCCGAAGCATATCCTGAAGGAGCACGTCTGGAACGCACTATGACTGAAGATGAGCGTATGCGTATGAAGGATCTTGCCAAGATAATTGCTGCCGATGATTCACTGGCTATGGAATCAATCGATATGGCAACAACATTCTATGTAGGTATAGATCTGCAGAAGGCTATGGACAAACCGGGCAGCGATGAAGATATAACTTTGAGAAACGGTGATCGTATTATAGTTCCTGCATTTACAAATACTGTAAAAATGAATGGTGAAGTGATGTATTCAAATACAGTATCATACAACCAGGGAAAACGTCTTAAGTATTACGTAGATAAGGCCGGTGGATTTACTCAGGATGCCAAAAAGAATAAGGCATACGTAATATATATGAACGGTTCTGTGGCAAGAGCCAGAAAAGCATCATCAAAACTGATCCAGCCTGGTTGTGAAATAGTGGTGCCTTCAAAGAGTGAACGTGATGGTATGACTACATCAGAAATTCTCAGTTTGAGTTCTACATCGGCATCATTGGCTACAGTGGTTATTGCATTGCTAAATTTGTTTAAGTAAGGATTATGGAAAATAGTGGTATAAAGGATATAGTTTCAATTGTCTTATTGTTGTGGAGTAAGCGCAAACGATTGATAACCAATGTGTTTATTGGTGGTGTGCTATCTATAATAGTCGCATACAGTATTCCTAAAGAGTACACATCTACTGTAGTGCTGGCGCCTGAATTTGCATCAGGGATGTCAGTGTCAGGTTCTATAGGTTCTTTAGCCTCTATGGCCGGTATAGATTTAGGTACAGGAAGTGAAGATGCTTTTTATCCTGAACTGTATCCACAGATTGTATCTTCTGTTCCATTCCTGTGTGATTTATTGGAGACAGAAATTGAAGCAAAGTATAAGAAGGATACAATCAATGTCACCTTATATGAATATTTAAAAGAGTATCAGCGTGATCCATGGTGGATTTCTATTATAGGATTCCCTGGTAAGATGTTGCAGAAAATGAAGAGTGATCCTTCAACTGATTCTGTTTTACCATCAGTAAAGAATAATAATTATGTTCTGACAAGACGCCAGCAGCTTGTTATGCGTTCTTTAAATGAGAATATAAGTGTAAGCGTAGATAAGGGTACCAGTGTTATAACATTATCTGTAACTATGCAGGATCCGCACGTTGCAGCTAAAATGACACAGATGGTTTCCGATAAATTGCAGGAATATATAAAGGATTACAGAACTGCAAAGGCAAAATCAGATTATGAGCAGACTGAAAAAATCTTTTTAGAGTCACAGGCTAATTACCTGAAGGCTAAACAGGCCTACGCAGAGTATTATGATAAGCATCAGAATGTAACCAAGATGCAATATCAGATAGAGATGGACAGATTGCAGAATGAACAGGAGGTTGCTTATAATGTATATAATCAGCTGGCACAACAATTAGAGCTGACCCGCTCAAAATTACTGGAGAGAACCCCGGTTGTGGTTGTTGTAGAACCTCCAATTCTTCCTTATAAGGCGTCACATCCAAAAAAGATGATGATGGGATTGCTATACGTTTTCCTTGCTTTTTTTGGAACGGCATTTTGGATAATACTTAAGGAACGTATTCTTGATAAACAGTAATCAGAGGTTTACTAATTGTTGACTCTATGGGTAGTTTTCACAATATACTTATACTGATTACTTTCTTCATAGAGGTTGCTGTGCTTTGTTATCTTGAATTAAAAGCATGGAAAACAATATATACACCTCTGAATTTTTTAATGCTGCCCTATGTGGTAATACTTGTTTTGTCAATAATCCTGTCTGGTAAGTTTGGCTTTGTAGAGTTTTACTATCCCAGTATATTATTCTGGAGTGTAGGGCTTCTGTTATTTTCAATACCCAGTTTTTTCTTTGCTTTTATTACTCAAAAAGCAGATAAGAGATGCCATAATGAAGTAATACAGGAGCGTAAAATGCCTCAGTTTTTACTCTGGTTGTCTGTTGCGTTGTGTCTTCTCTTTGTATATAGAACCTATAGTTTCTTAGGATCTACCAGTTTTTATATAGGTTCTGATGATTTTGGCTTGAGTTATGCCGGACAGGGCTTCTGGGGACATCTGCGTATTGTAACACTTCCATTGTTGATTATGGCCATCTATTTTGTGGATAAATCTAATCTTTGGCTCTGGATTATTATACTGATGTTCTTTTTTGTAGGTATTCTGTATAATGTAAAAGGCTGGATTATTATACCTGTAGTAGCAGGTATGGCTATGAGGCTATATACAGGTAAAAGCAAGTTGAAATTATCCTTTTTCCTTTATCTGTTAACAGGAGGATTGTTGATATTTTTA
Source organism: Bacteroidaceae bacterium (assembly GCA_017647575.1). GTDB lineage: Bacteria > Bacteroidota > Bacteroidia > Bacteroidales > Bacteroidaceae > Colenecus. Next base: position 14,390 of record JAGCKJ010000141.1, read on the forward strand.
CTTGCCTATCTGGTCCTTCCAATGATAGCAGCCAATAAAGAAGAGGTGACTTCTGAAATGCTAACTTTCGTATTTGAACATTTTTCTCATTATCTGGTTAGCGGTACCTACGGGTTGAGTATAGATATGCAGCTTGGATATCCCGATTCCGGCGATTTTGAGATATTGTGGGCTCCTATAGTCAACATGATTAATGTAATTACAGGAAACGGAGAGTTGGTACTCCCTATTAATCCCTATTATTTTCATTCAGGAATTAACCTGACTAATGTGCGTACCTTCTTTGGTACTCTGTTCATATATACAAATTGCTGGCAGTTCATATGGTACACTTTGTTGTCAAGTTCCATTATGTATATGCTGAAATTGATAACTTTGAAATGGAGTAATGTATATATATATGTTATTTACTTCTTTGAATGTGGTTTGCTTGCTATGGGATGGTTTGAATTCTACTATTTTCATTTAGTAGTCTTTGAGTTGCCGGTTATGGTTCTGATTCTATGGTTTGTAGATGAATTGATATTTAGTAAAGAGACTGTGATAAGTTCAAATCATGAAGCTAGACAGATATAAGCAGATTATTGAGAATTTTTTCTCGCTATCTATATTGAATGGCCTTAATATTTTATTGCCATTTGTAACATTGCCATATATTCTGAAAACAATAGGAACAGAACATTATGGTGCATATTCCTATATATACGGAGTTTCACAGTATGTAATAATGCTTAGTACATACGGATTTAATTTCTCTGCAACCAAACGCATATCCCTATGCAGGGACGATAAGCAAAAGGTCTCAAATTTATTCAATTCTGTAATTGCAAGTAAATCCATAATAGCACTGGTACTTGTTGTGTTGTTGCTTTTATTAAGTCACTGGGTTTTCAAGGATAAAATGGGCACTTTGATGTTCGTATATAGTCTGGGAATGGTTATAGGTGATATTTTTACACCAATATGGCTTTTTCAGGGTATGGAAAAGATGAAATATATGACCATTGTAAATGCCTCTTCCAAGATATTGTTTACAATACTTATTTTTGTCTTCATTCAGGAAAGCAGTGATTATTATCTGCTGATACTGCTAAATTCATGTGGCTATCTGTTATCAGGACTTCTTAGTATAATGCTGGTAAAAAGAGAGTTTAATTTAAGATTTCACAGAGTTGGATGGGATGATATAGTGCAACAGTTTAAAGATGGCAGTGAGGTGTTTGGTTCAACATTGGGTATGAATCTTTACAGAAATGCAAATGTAATTATACTAAAGCAGTTCTTTTCCGATGAAATAGTTGGACTATATTCTGCAGCAGAAAAGGTGGTTAAGGGCTTCCAGTCTGTTATATCACCTGCAGCACAGGCTCTGTTCCCACATTTAAGTCAGCGTTTTAAGGGTAAGAGCATATCAGAGAATATTGCTCTGTTAAAAAAGATATCAATTCCATTTTCAATAGTAGTTGTACTTATAACAGTCATGGTCTTTATATTTGCACCATTGATAATAAAAATATTGTGTGGTGAAAAATTTGTTGATTCTGTTCCGCTGGTTCGTATTATGACATTAGTGATATTGTTCGGAGAAATTAACTATCTGATAGGTATAGTGGGGTTGATAAATATGAATGGTCAGCGCTATTTCTTCCGTTCTGTTATAGTAGCAGGCGTGTTCAGTGTAACTTTTGTGCTATTGTTGCTGCCACACTATGGAGTAAATATTGCAGCATGGGCAATGTCTTTAGCTGAAATATTATTATTTTTGCTATGTCTGTTAAGTTTATATCGTATAACGAAACATAATGGTAGCAGGTAAATATTTTAATACGCTCAGATACTTAAAGATAGAACAGTTGTTTTATCAGTTGTATTACAAATCGTTATGCAAATTCCGTGATTTGTTGTCATGTAGATACAATTATGGATTGTATAAAGAGGGTAATGCATTGTCTTGTGTTGCTTTTCCAGACAGATATAAAAGTTATACAGGCAATGGCGGGTTCTCTTTCCTTAATATTACGTCAGACTTTAATGGAAAATGGGACACCCCTTTGCATGGAGATCTGTGGCGCTACAACCTAAACTATATGGATTTTATACTCCAGGCCGATATAAGCGTGGCTGAGGCGTATCAGTGGATAGAAAATTTCATAAACAATATAGACAACAATACCATTGCAGCGCATCCATATCCAATATCACTCCGTGGTATGAACTGGATTAAATTTGTATCGTTGCACAGAGGTGAACTGTCTGCAGAACAACTGGAAAAGATAGATACATCGCTTTATTCCCAGTACAGGGTGTTATACAGCCGTACAGAGCGACATCTGTTGGCAAATCACTATCTGGAGAATGGTTTCTCTTTGCTATTTGCCTCCTTGTATTTTAAGGACGAGCAGTTCTGGAACAGATCAAAGAAAATACTGAAAGAGCAATTGAATGAACAGATACTGGCCGATGGCGCACATTTTGAGCTCAGCCCTATGTATCACTGTGTAATACTGGAACATCTGTTGGATTGTTTAAATGTTATGCAGGGCGTTGATGATAACCAGTTTGACGGTTATCAGGAAATCAGGACGCTGTTACATGATAAGGCTGTCGCAATGTTGTCCTGGCTGGAAGCTATAGTTGTTGAAGATACCATACCATTGCTTAATGATGCAGCAAATAATGTAGCGGTAACTCCTGCCGATTTGCGTGAATATGCAAAAAGACTGAATATAAACTGGGAAAAAGGAACTTTAGGTGTGTCCGGTTACAGACACATAAACAGACCAAAGTATGAACTAATAGCCGATATGGCTTCACTTGGAGTTTCGTATAATTTGGGCCATGCCCATGCCGATACATCAACCTTCCTTTTATGGATAAAAGGTTCTCCTTTTATTGTAGATACAGGAACGTCAACATACAATGCCGGTGTGCGTCGTGATTATGAACGATCAACAAGAGCTCATAATACGGTGGTGATAAATGGTGAAAATTCGTCTCAGGTATGGGGCGCTTTTCGTTGTGCAAAGCGTGCAGAGGTTGAAATACTGCAAGATTGCGCTGATAGTTATAAGTTAAGACATAATGGTTATGCAAGCCAGGGGGTAAGTTGCTGCCGTCAATTTATATGCACTGATGACAGGATTACCATAACAGATTCAATTAATGGAAAGAGCCATAAAGCAACAGCCTTTTTTTATCTGGCTCCGGATATAGAGATTGAAAAATCAGATAAAAACAGGGTACTGACAAAATATGCAACCTTTGAATTTAATGGTTGCAAGGAGTTGAAAATTGAACAGGTGCAGATAGCCCGGGAATATAATCAGTTGATAACCACCAATTGTATCTGTATTCATTTTGAGAAAGATTTGAAGACTGTAATTGCAATGGAAGGTGATTAAAAGCTGTAAAAGTATGAATTGAAATTACTGAAGGTCTATGACAGCAATTATAATATTAAACTGGAATAATGCTGACGATACACTCTCATGTCTGGATTCGTTGGTAAATGCTAAAGGCGATTTTCGTGTCTATTTGGTTGATAATGGTTCAGCCGATAACTCGTTGTTGCAGTTAGAGCATTGGATTTCAAACCATCAGGAGATTGATGTTGTTCTTATTCCATTGGATAAAAACTATGGTTTCGCATCCGGCAATAATAAAGGTATAGCAATAGCAAGCAAGGATAATCCTGACAGTTATCTGTTGCTGAACAATGATACGGAGGTGACACCGGACTTTTTAACTAATCTAAAGGCGTTTCAGACAAAGAATCCAAAATACAAGGTACTTACTCCATTGATATATTTTCATGGTTGTAAGTCAAAAATCTGGAATGCAGGAGGCCGTCTGAAATTTGGTAAGCGTAAATATTATTACAGTAATCAGTCTGCATCCGCAATAAAGGAGCAGGAATATATTCCAATAACTTTTGTAACTGGATGTGCTCTGTTTTTCCAGCCGGAGATACTGGATGAGAATAAGCAGATCTTTACGGAGAGATTTTTCTTTGGAGAAGAAGATATAGAGTTTTCAATGAGAATGAAGAAGATACATACAGGTATGGCGTGTGTGCTGGATTCGGTTATCTATCATAAGGTCAGTTCATCTATCAGTCCTCTATCTCTTCCTGGCAAGTTGTACATATATTATCTGAATAGATTTGTAAATATCAGAATTCATTACGGATTGTTCTTCTTTTATATATGGCGTCTGCTTTCACTTTGTGCGGTAGTAAAAGGTGTCTTGAAAAATGGTTGCCCTCGTGTATATGTAAAGGGTTATGTGAAACAATTATACAAGGAATCACTTAAAAAGGATAGGGTCTCGTATGATGATTTTGTTTCGGCTCTGGAGAGAGGATGGAGTGGTAAGCCGCGTGGTGCAAAACGAATTATGATACTATCCGATTCAAGTAGTGATCATACAAAACGATGGGTAAAGGCAACTGCAGAGCGTGGACATACAGTGGCTCTTTTTAGCCTGAATGATTCGGATCTGGACTATTATCAGAAGATAGATGGAGTAAAAATATATGCTCATAGTATATTTGGTAATCTGAAAGATCAGAAGACAAATGGTACAATTGAGAAATTGAATTATCTGAAACCATTGCTGAACCTAAAACGTTCCATAAAGGAGTTTAAACCTAATGTTGTTCATGCGCATTATGCTACAAGTTATGGATTGTTAGGCGTATTGTCAGGTTTTCATCCGTTAATAATATCGCTTTGGGGTTCTGATGCATATCTCTTTCCAAAGGTATCATTCCTGCACAGAAAATTACTGGAGTTTAATTTTTCAAAGGCAGACAGAATACTTTCAACAAGTCATTGTATGGCTCGTGAGGTATCGCAATATACCAACAAAAATATAATAGTAACACCATTTGGAGTAGATACGGATAGATTTTCTCCATTTGATGGTGAAAAGCAGGGTAAGGAACTGATTATCGGCACAGTTAAATCATTGTCTGCCATATATGGCCTGGATACTTTGATTGATGCTTTTGATATAGTTGTGCGTGAAAACCCTGAATTGAAAGTGCAGTTGGTAATTGCAGGCGATGGAACGGAACGTAAGAATCTTGAAGCTCTGGTTGAAAGGTTAGGTCTGACAGATAAAGTTACATTCCTTGGTAGAATTCCCAATACTGAAGTTGCCGAACTGCTTTCCAGAATGGATGTATATGTTGCCTTGTCCCGCAGTAATAGTGAAAGCTTTGGTGTTGCCGCAGTTGAAGCAATGTCCTGTGGCGTACCGGTAGTGGTATCTGATGCTGACGGTTTTATGGAGGTGGTTCCAAACGAAAAGGCCGGATATATAGTGCCCAGGAACGATGCAGGGGCAGCTGCAGAAAAAATATCGTATTTATTGAACAACCATGAAGCGGCTGTGGAGATGGGTAATAACGGACGCTTGCATGTGTTGAATAACTATATGTGGGAGAATTCAGTAGATACAATGATGGATGTTTATAAGATGACAATCTAGAAACTCTGTCAATCGCTCAGGGATTTTATGTAAAATATTTAAGTAATTTTAATATTTTTCG
>JAGCKJ010000142.1 GCA_017647575.1 Bacteroidaceae bacterium
GGAAGATGCTGTAGGTATAGAAATGGTTACTGTTGCAAATGTTGATGGTAAGGAGAAGATTGTAAGCGTAGAACCACTGAATTTGGTAAAGCGTGAAGGTAATCTTTATACATTTGAATGTACTACCAAAAACGATGAAGCAGGTCAGTTCAAGGTATGCTACAGAATGTATCCAAAGAATGCAGAACTGCCTCACAGACAGGATTTCTGCTACGTTAAGTGGTTCTATTAATCTTATCAGGTTATAGATAATATGTTCAAGTCCCATCGGGGTGGTACAAACCCTGGTGGGACTTCTTTTTGTGGCTTTATATAATGATGGATGGTATAAAAAAACGGAGCAGGCATTGATGCGCTTGCTCCGTTTGTAATGTAAGAAATATTGTTAGCTTATTTCAGATATTTCTGTAATGCCTCTTCTACTGCTGAACCACGAAGATTCTTTTCCAGAATTACACCTTCCTTGTTAATAAGGTATGTAGTTGGGATAGTTGTAATGCCGTACAGAGTAGCAGGTGATGTTTCAGAAGCATCGTCTATTAGCTGAATCCATGCCATCTGCTCTTCTGCAATAGCCTCTTTCCATGCATCTCTGTCTTCATCAACAGATACGCTTACTATCTCAAAGCCTTTTGAATGCCATTTTGCGTAATCCTCTTTAAGAGTTGGAATCTCTCTGCGGCATGGACCACACCAGCTTGCCCAGAAATCAAGAAGTACCAATTCGTTCTTTGCTACATAATCTGACAGTTTAACTCTCTTGCCATCATTTGAAAGAATTTCAGCTTCAAAATCAATGTACTTGTTACCTACTGATAGATTAACCTGACCTTTTACATATTCAGCGAATGATGCAAAAATTTCATCTGTACCATAAACAGGTTCCATCTTTACAACAATCTCCAGCAAATCTTCCGGTTCAAACATATCGTATGATTCCATCAGCTGCTGATATCCAAATGAGTTGTCTGCGTTGTTAAGAATGCTAGATTTAACCAGGTCTGTGAATTCTTCCTGCAGATCAGTCAGTTTTTCAAATGCTGCTTCCTGTTCTTCTTCTGTCTGAGCGCGTTGTATCTCCATCTCAATGGCACTAGCGCGATCATTCATTTCAGTACTCTTTTCATAGAAAATCTGGAACTGGTCATTTACATGTGTTCCGCTTACGTGCTGCATGCCATTGGCATATTCAATCTTAATGTTACCAGGCTCCAGGAAGAAGGTGCTTGAATTTGACTGTAAACCATCAACTGAAAAAGAGAGCATTGCTATTTCGCATGTATCTGTCTTTCCGCTGAATGAGAAAGATTCGCCCGATACTTTGGTTGAATCCATAATGGCAAGTTCGCCATCTACAATGTGGAACAGAGTGATGGTTGCGTCATCTGCAATTCCATATATCTTACCATTTACTTTGTAGCTGTTGCCGCTGCATGCAGTAAATAGTAAAGCTATCAACGATAGTAAAAATAACTTTTTCATATTAGGTGTTTATTTAATTACATACTGTGAACTAATTGATTCATTGGTGATTACACGATGAATTGTTTCAGCAAACATCTTAGCTACAGAAATCTGTTTCAACTTCTTGCAAGGTATTGGGTTCTTGTAAGGTATGCTGTTTGTGAATACAATCTCTTCCAGCTGAGAATTATCTACACGTACAGGAGCTTCGCCACTCATAACACAGTGTGAAGCAATGGCACGTACTGAACTTGCACCAGCTTCCTTCATAACATCGGCAGCCTTGCAGATAGTACCTGCAGTATCTACAATGTCATCAATCACTATCACATTCTTACCTGCAACGTCACCAATAATCTTAATATCATCTACAACATTTGCACGTGAACGTGTCTTCTGGCACAAAACCAATGGCACATTCAGATATTTGGCGTATGCACTGGCGCGTTTGCTACCACCAACATCTGGTGCTGCTATAACAAGTTCATCTAACTTCAAACTCTCTATATATGGTACAAATTCCATAGAAGCATATAGATGATCTACCGGTACATTGAAGAAACCCTGTATCTGATCTGCATGCAAATCCATAGTGATAAGTCTGTCTATACCTGCTGTGCTAAGCATATCTGCCACCAGCTTGGCACCAATTGATACACGTGGTTTGTCTTTTCTGTCCTGTCTTGCCCAGCCGAAGTAGGGGATAACGGCATTGATGCTCTTAGCTGAAGCACGTTTAGCAGCATCGACCATCAAAAGCAGTTCCATCAGATTATCTGATGATGGGTATGTGGACTGTACTAAGAAAACGTCTGCACCACGAATAGACTCTTCGTAAGAAACGGCAAATTCGCCATCTGCAAAATGAGTAATATTCATCTGTCCAAGCGGACAATTCAGACATTCACAAATCTCTTTAGCCAAATACATTGTATTTGTGCCGGAGAACACAAGGAAATAATTGCTTAAATCCATACAGAAAGCTTGTTGTTTATAGTTCTTTTAAATAAGGTACGCAAAGTTACTACTTTTAACCTTATAAGGACTATAATATCTGAAGTAATTTTTACTTTTAGTTAGCAAATTTTATTTTGTAACTCTGTCGGGGTTGTTGTTGACAAATGCTTCCCAGCTTTTTGAGGCCGATTTGGTGGATTTTTTTTTGATTGTCGGATTGTTGCGTTCCGAGGTAGGATTGGTTATCTGCAGGAAATGGCAATAGGCGGCACCCAGTGCATCGGTAGCGTCCAGAAACTTAGGCATCTCCTCCTTATTAATATTAAGAAGGTTCTGAAGCATAAATGCAACCTGTTCCTTGCTTGAAGAACCATTACCGGTAATGGACATCTTGATTTTTAGCGGTGCATATTCAGTAATGGGAATACTGCGGTTTATAGCTGCAGCCATAGCTACACCCTGGGCACGTCCTAACTTAAGCATAGACTGCACGTTTTTTCCAAAGAAAGGTGATTCTATTGCAACCTCATCGGGAAGGTAGGAGTTGATGATACCGGTAACCCGCTGGAAAATTTTTCCTAAACGCAGATACATATCGCCCTCCTTACGCAGGTCAATAACACCCATAGCAACCATTTCAGCTCTGTTACCAACCACCTTAATAATACCATAGCCCATAACATTTGTGCCAGGGTCTATACCCATTATTATCTTCTCTTTGATTGGTTTCACTGCTTGATAAAGTGTTGTGGTAAAACGTTTTAAGGGATAATCCTGTTCTGTGATGGTGGAGCATACGAGAATCGAACTCGTCACCTTTTGACTGCCAGTCAAACGCTCTAGCCAGATGAGCTAATGCCCCGTCCTTTATTTCTTAGTGCAAATATACGAATAAGCGAGCGAGAAATAACAAGTTTACTTGATTATTTTTCACAGCGAGCGCAAGTATATTTGTCTGACAGATTTTCGCTTATCAGGAGTTATTCAAAGAAATACTGTATAAAGACCAGAGTCATAAAGCCAAAAAGCAGAGCGTAAGTAGCTATCTTTTGGTAACCATGGGCATGAGTTTCAGGAATCATCTCATCGCTTACCACATATAGCATAGCTCCGCCGGCAAATGCCAGCATAATAGGCAACATAACTGCAGAAATTGCACCCATACCATAACCAATCCATACACCTATAATCTCCAGCATACCAATCACCAAAGATATAATCAGAGTGCGCATACGGCTTACTCCTGCCAGAATAAGCGGAGAAATAATAACCATTCCTTCAGGAACGTTCTGCAGGGCAATACCCAGGGTTACAGACCATGCGCCACTGCTGTCCGGTTCATTAAAACCCACTCCGGCAGCAATACCTTCCGGCAGTTTATGAAGAGCAATAGCCAGAACAAACAGCAAAACCTTGTTAAGGTTGGCATTGTTGGCGTGGGCTTCAGGTTCCAGTCCCGTAATGGCATGCAGGTGCGGAGTGATGGCATCCAGAACATTCAGGAACAGAGCACCTGCCACCACACCGATAGCAACCATCCACCATCCCTGAGTGCCAGCTCCATCTACAGCCGGCAGTATCAGACCCACTACTGATGCTGCAAGCATAATACCGGCACAATATCCCATAATGGTATCGTGAGCCTTGTGTGACAGGTCTTTAAAGAAGAGACCTATAATTGATCCTATAAGTGACGCACCACATAATCCTATGGCGCTTATCCATACATCATTCATATAATTGTCAGTTTAGGCTGTAAAGATAATCTTTCTTTTTGGTTAAAATGGATTTTGTTGTATCTTTAGAACCAAATACGTTACAACTATGATAGAGAAAATGATGGAGAGACGCTCAGTGCGTCATTACACAGAACAGATGCCTTGCAGGTCCGATATAGAGGAGATTCTGAAATGTGGTGTTTACAGCCCGAATGCACTTAATGCACAAGGGTGGGAGATACGTGTGCTGACCAATGCGGAAACCATAGAAAATGCGCGAAATATCTTCAAGAATGTCATGCCTGAACGTGCTGAAGAACCGGCTATCAGCCATGCTTTCCCTAACGCACCAGTCTATATCTTTATAGCTAACGATACCGAATCGCCATACTCGGAAAAAGACTGCGGAATACTGGCAGCTACCATAACCTATGCGGCCTGGGCAAAAGGATTAGGAACATTGATAATGGGCAGTACAGCAAATTATTATAATACTATTCCTGAACTGAAATCTAACCTGGAAGAGCTGAACTTTTCTGCAGGTTACAAGCTGCAACTGGTAATAGCATTGGGCTATCCGGCAGAGACTCCGGAAATAAAACCACGTGATTTCAGCAAAATCCAGTGGCTATAAAATAGCAACGGAAAGTTCGTATAACCAAATACTGTATGATAAAAAAGAGAACAAAACGTAAGCTGGTCTGGCTGGCTGTTATAGCATTGTGTGTCATTGTAAATTATGTACGTACAACCTACAGATACACAGGTCCGGAAGTGGATTACACCATATATGATGATGACCTTGTACCGGATAATCCCAGTCTGCATATTATCAAATACAGCGGCTATTACGTAATGTACAATACAGAGTGGAAACTTCCGCTATGGGTAAAATATGAACTGACTGCCCGGGAAACCAGCGGAGAATCGACCAGAACAGGTAAAAACTTTAAAAGAGACAGAACTGTGGACATAGAACAGGCAGATGACGATGACTACAGAAACTCCGGATGGTCACGTGGTCATATGGCACCTGCTGCCGATTTCAAGTGGAGTGAAGAGGCTATGCAGGAGACCTTCTACTTTACCAACTGCTGTCCTCAGAACCAGTCACTCAATGCCGGACAATGGGAAACTCTTGAAGAGAAAGTTCGTGGTTGGGCAAGCAGGTTTGGAAGTGTCCAGGTGGTAACAGGCCCGTTAATTATGAATAACGAACATGGTACCATAGGTAACAATGTAGTGGTACCCGATGCCTTTTTCAAAGCCGTTCTGGCCGGTAATCAGAGCATAGCATTCGTAATGTATAACAGACCTGAAAACGAAAATATGCAGAGATGCGCCATGAGTGTGGATGAACTGGAAAGTCTCTCCGGAATAGATCTCTTTTCCGAAATGGACAACGACACAGAAGCCCGCCTGGAATCAACCTACACCCTGCATCACTGGGGGTTGTAATGAAGAAAATCTTTGTGGCGTAACTACTGGTCTGTGAGTTCAGTAGGTTGCTGTTGCTGGCGTACTTCTTCAAACTTTTGTTGCATGGTAGGATTGCCGCGGGTCAGCTTTTTAATGGTAAGATCCTGTGCCTTGTCGTTTGCCAGACGCAGGTTGTTTTCTGAACCAATAAGCGCATCCTTTATCTTCTGCAGGTGATTAATGGACTTGTCAATCTCATCAATGGCAGTCTTGAACTTTTCGCTGGCTATTCTGTAGTTTCTGCCAAACTTATCCTGGAAATCCAGCAGTGAATTTTCAAAGTTGGTAACATCTACAGACTGTTGTCTTGCAAGAATCAGCTCCTTCTTATATTCAATGCTCTTTTTCGATGCCTGTGTAAGAAGTGAAATAATAGGCATAAAGAATTGTGGACGAACTACATACATCTTTGGATATCTGTAAGAAACATCAACAATACCTTCATTGTAGAATTCATTGTCGGGCTCCAAAAGCGATACCAATACAGCATATTCGCATCCCTTGTCGTTTCTGTCCTTGTCAAGCTTGGCAAAGAAATCTTCATTCTTATGCTTGGTGGCAGTTTCGTCCATTTCGTTCTTCATTTCGAACATAATAGATATATATTCAATGCCATCAGAATAATCGCGGAAAATAAAGTCGCCCTTGCTGCCGCCTCGTGCATCATTATCCTTGTCAAAGTAGGCGTTTGGATACATGCTGGCGCGAACGCGATTGAACTCATTGCTGCAATGCACTTCCAGTGATTCGCCAATCATCTTTGTAGATAACTTGGCTTTCATATCCTTGTAGTAATCAACCAATTCCTGCTTCTGCTTAAGCTGTCGTTCGTAATCCTCCTTAATGTTGGATTCGCGAATGGTTGCCTCCTTTTTGTTGACATCAATCTGGCTTCGCAGCTCAATCAGTTCGTTGTCTTTAGCTCTGATTATATCTTTTGCCTTGCTCTGTTCCTCTAAAATGGCCACTTTTACCTTGCTGTCGTTCTGTTCAATAACAGCTTTTAATCTGGAAATTTCCTGGTCCGCTTTTAAATGCTCAGCATCTAATTCCAACTTCTTGGTCTGGCTAAACCCATTAATCTGGGCTTTCAGTGCAGCAATCTCAGTGTCTTTTTTAGATAGTTCAACATCCTTGGCATTCAGCTTGCCTATAAAATCCTGGCTGATCTTCAATGTGTTTGCTTCCTGCTTTACTTCATTCTGTTTCTGAAGTTCCAGCACTCTTGCCTTTAGTTCAGCTTCGAATTCCTGGGTTTTTACCTGGCTGACAATTGATGCATAATCGGTTTCGTCTACAGAGAAAACGCTTCCGCATTGTGGGCATTTTAGTTCTTTCATTTTCCAAATTGTTTTATCGCTTTTCAAAGATAGTCAGAACTCCTGAATATTCTGCAAGTTTTTATGATACAAAGTTGATATAGCGAAATTCTGAGAGTTTTTTTATAGTGGAGTTGTTTCGTAGTGGAGCTTCGGGACGTAGCTGTTCGTAGCTGCTTCGTTCAGTTCATCCCTAAAACACAGAACTCGGACTTTTAGCCAGCATTCGCTGTCTAACGTTCCTCAAACATGCTGTGTTTTTTAACGGTCTTCACCTCACTA
>JAGCKJ010000143.1 GCA_017647575.1 Bacteroidaceae bacterium
ACGACCCTTGCGTACTAACTGCTGAATTGTTGGCATGTTGTTTTGTTTTTAATTTATATATTATTTAATAGTAAATCCAAATTTTGGTGCGCAAAGGTACGGGTTTTGTTTCATTCCACAAAACCTTTTTGTCTTTTTTTACAAAAAATGAGGCATTTACAAAGAAAAATGCGATCATCAATTGATTTGACAACCGCATTTTCAAAGTAAAATCAAGCAGAAGCGCACTATGCATCTCCATGAAATTCTGATATTGGAGGCATATATGTCCTACCCTCGTTTATTTCAATTTTTCCAAACATTTTTTCATACTTTGCAATATTATCCTGCAGAGCAAACAGCAGACGCTTCGCATGCTGCGGAGCCATTATGACACGCGAACAAACCGGAGGTTTTGGCATTCCAGGAAGCACGGCCACAAAGTCCAGTACAATCTCTGTAGGAGAGTGTGTTATCAGTGCCATATTTGAATAAACACCTTTAGCTACATCTTCTGTCAACCCTATCGATAAACGTCCTTCATCTTTTTTCTCTTTCTGATCCATACATTCTATTTGTTAAAAACATAATACATCCACGAAGATAAGATTTTTATTTCAGCCCACATAACAAGTAGCTACATATTTCGTAAAACAAAAATATTTCTTATAAATTTTCCTTACACTATATAGACCAAGGATACAACATATCTTAAAAAGTTTATTAGAATGCACATTAAACCAAATGCACGTTATGAAATCTAAAGTGTATATTTTTAATATTAAATTCATATCTTTGAAGAAAAATCCCCGGAATACTAATTTTAACTTAAATATCATTATGAGTAACTACAAAGAAAATGGCAGCAAAGCATATCTTTATGGTATCTGTGCTGTTGCAGTAATCGGAGGACTACTTTTCGGTTACGACACTGCTGTAATTTCAGGAGCAGAGCAGGCATTGCAAGAGTTTTTTAGAAGCGGTTTAGGCGATTGGTACACCAATGCGCTACACGGAACAGTTGTTTCATCCGCACTGATTGGATGTATTATCGGTGGATTTATCTCCGGTTTTATGGCAACTAAATTCGGACGCAGAAACTCACTTATAGTAGCATCTGTATTCTTTTTCCTATCAGCTTTAGGCAGCTACATGCCAGAATTCCTCTTCAAACCTAATTTCGAATTTTTCCAGCCAGGCGAAGCTACAAAAGGACTTTTGTGGGCATTTGTTTTATACAGAGTCTTAGGCGGTATCGGCGTTGGTATGGCGTCTGCTATCTGCCCAATGTACATAGCAGAAGTTGCACCTGCTAACATCAGAGGCACATTAGTATCATGTAACCAGTTTGCAATCATCTTCGGTCAGTTGGTTGTTTATTTCATCAACTTTATGATTAGAAGCGGTCTGGCAGAAACACCGGAACTTATTGAGATTGCTATGGTTGACTTGGGTTGGAGAAAGATGTTCCTGAGCGAAGCATTCCCTGCAGGCGCATTCGGTCTGTTGCTGTTGCTTGTTCCAAAAACACCTAGATATCTTGTAACAACAGGTAACACTCAGCAGGCACTGCATGTTCTTACCAAGATTAACGGTACAAGCAAAGCTGAGGCTATTCTGCAGGAAATCAAAGAGACTGTTGTTGAGAAGAAAGAGAAACTGTTCTCTTATGGCGTATTGGTAATTATCGTAGGCGTTTTGCTTTCATTCTTCCAGCAGGCTGTAGGTATCAACGTAGTACTCTACTATGCACCTAGAATTTTTGAACAGATGGGTTCTTCAGGAGATGCAGCTATGGTTCAGACAGTAGTAATGGGTATTGTTAACATCATATTCACAGTGGTAGCTATTCTGACTGTTGACAAGTTCGGCAGAAAGCCACTCCTGATCATCGGTTCTATCGGTATGGCTATCGGCATGATTGCACTTAGCGTACTATCATTCTGTGATGTAATCGGTGTTGCAGCATTGATCTTCATCATTATTTACACAGCTTCATTTATGATGTCATGGGGTCCTATCTGCTGGGTTCTTATTTCAGAGATATTCCCAAATACTATCCGCGGAAATGCAGTTGCAATAGCAGTTGCTGCACAGTGGATTTCAAACTACATCATATCTTCCACATTCCCATCACTTTGCGACTGGAGCGTAGGTGGAACATACCTGATTTACGGTGCATTCTCTATCCTGTCTGCAATCTTTGTATTGAAGATGGTTCCAGAAACCAAGGGTAAGACACTGGAAGAGATGAGTTCATTCTGGAAGAATAAAAAGAAGTAATTATTTCTTACATAAAACAATACAGGAGGTCATCTAAAAACTTCCTGTATTGTTTTTTTCAAAAGATTCTAAATAACCAATCAACCACTAACAAACTATGAAACGATTATTAACCATTGCGTTTATATCTGCAACATTATCGCTATCCATCAGTGCTCAGGATAAGGTAGATATAAACATCAGTGCCAATACACCTTCGGGAAGTATTGATCCAATGCTTTATGGACAACTATTCGAGCACATCTATTTTTCCGCAAACAACGGAGTATGGCAGGAACTGATCTATGAACGTTCATTCGAGCCTGAACATCACCCGGGCATCCCACCTAGAGATGGTTACTTTGATGGATGGTTCATGGATGACGAAAACATACTTCATTCTCCAACAAGATACGAGCAGCCCCTGCAAATTACAACTGTGGATAGTGATGAATATGATATTACAATGGATGTAAACTGGCGCGCCTACAAATTGGCAAGCCGTGCATGGAGCGGTGGTCTAATGGATATAAGATTCGCAGTTAAAGAGAGAACAGATGGCGAACCATATTTTATCAGAATACACGATCCTTATTATGAAGCCAGAACTCTTAACACAGCTCAGACAGAATCTCAGATAGAGGCTGCAAACTTGGCACAGGCACGCCAGAGAGCTTTAGCAGGAATTGCAGATCCATACTTTTCTATTTCAACTATGGTAGAAAAAGAGGTACAGGGCTTTGGTGGCAGAACAAGAAAAACAACAGTATTGGATCCAATTGTATCAAAAACCGCAACCAATCTTCAGATTAACGACAAACAGGAATGGCACAAACTGCGTATAAGCTGTAAGAAAAACAGCATTTCTGTCTATTGGGACGGCAAGCGAGTTCTGAACCACAACAAGCTGGAATCTGCAGGCAAGAACCAAATAGTATTCTGGGTTAACTACACTGAAACACTTTACAGAAACATAAAGGTTACATCACCTAATGGTAAAACCACATACTTTGAAGGTACTCCTGAGGATGTAAAAATTCCAACTGTAGCTCCTCAATGGGATTCATTTGGCAACGCAGCTTTTGAAATGGTAAAAGGTGATGCAATCAATATGGATTATTCACAAAAAATCACAGCCACATCAAAATCTGGTGTTTCACAGGGACCGCAGAATCTTATCCCGGGAGAAACATTTGTAGGCTCTATCTATGCAAAAGGCAACGGAAATCTTTCCATCGCTCTGAAAAGAGGAGAGACCTTTATTGCAGAACAGAAACTTGGAGTTCCCGGCAACGAATGGAAAAAATTCGACATAAATATTCCTGTAGGAAATCTGAAAGGTGATGCAGACTTTGCTATCTGCGTTGAAAACGGAACAGTACAGGTTGACCAGGTAACACTTTCAACCGCAACAGGACAATCATTAGGCGGTTTCCGTCCTGATATACTACAGGCTGTAAAAGACCTGCATCCTACATGTCTGCGCTGGCCTGGTGGAGGTTATGTAGCACAATACCACTGGAAATGGGGTATCGGCCCACAGGAAGAGAGACAGAGATGGCCACACTGGATGTGGATGGATTATGACCAGAACTGCTTTGGCACTGACGAATTTATAAGATTCTGCCGCGAAGTCAATACAGAACCTGTAATAGTTGTTTCTGTAGGTTTTGATCGTCCTGAATCAGAAAGAGCACAGATACTTCAGGAGGCTGTGGATTGGGTAGCATATTGTAATGAACCTGCCACAGGCAAATGGGGCAGCATACGTGCAGCCAATGGTCATCCGGAACCATACAATGTAAAATACTGGGAGATTGACAATGAGATGTGGGAAATGGGTATTGAAAAATACGAAGAGTGCCTGCGTGAATTCTCTACTGCGATGAGAGAGGTCGATCCAACAATCAAAATCATTGCTTGCGGTGGCTTCCGCGGTGAAGATGAAGGTCTTATAATGCGTTCAGGCAACTACTTTGACTATATGAGTCTTCACCACTACGAACAGCAAGGTGGTTATGCAACCGGCCCTAAGAGACTAGGAGCACAATACGACCAGTATGCTGAAATGATTGCAAAATCACCAAACCCAAATATCAAGCTATTCATCTCTGAATGGAATCTAAACAGCATTGACTGGAAAACAGGACTGTTTGCTGGCGGATTCCTTAACGAATGCGAAGCAAGAGACGTTGTAGCCATGGGTGCTGCAGCACTGTTTATACGCCGCACAGATGCTCCGGACTGGAACAATGCATTTATCAATTTTGATTACAAGGATCTGTTTGTAGCTCCAAACTATCAGGTAACAGAATTGTGGTATAACCATTTCTCAAAATATCGTCTGGATTTTGAAGGCGACACAAAGGATTTAAGCATAATGACCACACTTTCTGAAGATGGACGTAACGTTATTGTTAAGGTAGTGAACCCTACAGAGAAACCATACACCCTGAACATTAACGGAGACTGGAAAGGTATTGCAAACAGCGAATATGAATATTATGCACCAGGAGCGCTTGATGTAGCCAACAGCATGGAAAACAAGAATGCAGTTGCCTTAAAGACTCTTTCACCTGAAAAGAGCGGCAACAAAGTAGCACTTCAGGTTGAACCATATTCAGCAGGTGTATTGACAATTGCAAAATCATTCTGATGTCATAACATACACAAACAAATCAGGCTGCCTTATTAAAGCGCAGCCTGATTCTTTTAATGTATATATTATAAATAGGACTATTCTATTTTACTACATTCTGTTTGATAAGATATTCTGCTATCTGTACTGCATTAAGAGCTGCACCTTTCTTGATTTGGTCACCTACCAACCAGAATACCATCGTATTAGGATCTGCAATATCCTTGCGGATTCTGCCAATATATACAGGATCCTTACCTGACAGGAAGAGAGGCATTGGATACTCTTTTTCTGCAGGATTATCCATCAGCACCAAACCTTCTGCCTTCTCTATTGCAGCCTTAAATTCTTCAACTGATACAGGGCTTTCAGTTTCTGCCCAGATTGCTTCAGAATGACAACGCAAAGCAGGAACTCGCACACAAGTTGCACTGCAAGCTATATCGTTATGGAACATCTTTCTGGTTTCATAGAACATCTTCTCTTCTTCTTTGGTATATCCACTCTCTTTGAATACATCTATATGAGGAATGAGGTTATATGCCAGCTGATGTGCAAATTTTTGGACTGTAACAGGTTCGCCATTCAGCATCTGACGATACTGCTCTTCAAGTTCTGCCATTGCTGCTGCTCCTGCACCACTTGCTGCCTGATAGGTAGATACCTGCACCTTTTTGATTGGTGACAAATCATTAAGCACTTTCAATGCCACTACCATCATTATTGTTGAACAGTTAGGATTTGCAATAATACCACGTGGACGTACCAAAGCATCTTCTGGATTAACTTCAGGCACAACCAATGGAACATCGTCTGCCATACGGAATGCACTTGAATTATCAATCATTATTGCACCGTGTTTAGTGATGGTTTCTGCATACTCTTCAGAAATACTACCACCAGCAGAAACGAATGCGATATCAATACCCTTGAAATCATCGTTATGCTGTAGTAATTTCACCTGAAGCTGTTTACCCTTAAATGTATAAGTGGTTCCGGCACTACGGGCTGACCCGAATAATACTAATTCATCGAGCGGAAAATTACGCTCATCCAATACGCGAAGGAACTCCTGTCCTACCGCGCCACTGGCACCTACAATTGCTACTCGCATAAGATTTAAAACACTATTAAAATTAATTCGGCGCAAATTTACTCATTTTATACAAAATGCTACATAATTCTGCATATTTTTTGACATATTTCTTTTAAATAAGGCCAGTTTTGCATATTTTTGCAATTAAAATAAGAAAATTCAGACACAATGAACGAATTCAAAAGCAGAACAGCATTATTAATAGGAAGTAATGCATCGGCCAAACTGCAGCAGAGCCACATCGCTATAGTTGGAGTTGGCGGGGTTGGCGGATTTGCTGCTGAGTTCTTGTGTCGCGCAGGCATTGGCAGGTTCACAATCATTGATGGAGACGAAATAGACGTCACCAACATAAACAGACAGATTATAGCACTGCACTCAGGAATCGGGAACCGCAAAGTAGATGTCATGAAGAGAAGAATGCAGGACATCAACCCGGACGTGGAGATTTGCACCATAGACAAGTTCCTTGGCCCGGAGGATGTTATACAGCTATTCAACAATAACAGCTTTGACTTTGTAGTTGATGCTATAGATTCCATACCTGCAAAATGCGCTATTATTCAGGAAGCGCACAATAGAGAAATTAGTATAATAAGCAGTATGGGAGCCGGTTGCAGGAGAGATGCTTCCAAAGTTAGAATAGAACGACTATGCAACACCCATCATGACGGACTAAGCAAGGCAGTAAGAAAACGCTTTACAGGAAGTAACATTCTTAAGAGGCTGGATGTAGTGTATAGCGAAGAACCGCCCATTGAAAATGCCACAGAGCCAAGTGAGATACCAGGCAAAAGAGCCACAGTGGGAACTATCAGTTATATTCCAGCTGTATTTGGTTGCCACATTGCACAATACGTTGTTGAACATTTAACAGAGTAATATTATGATAGAGTTAGAAAATATCAATAAAAGTTTTGGTAGTCTGCAGGTCCTCAAAGATATCTCCCTAAACATTGACAAAGGGGAGATTGTCAGTATAGTCGGACCCAGTGGAGCAGGCAAAACCACTCTATTGCAGATTATGGGTACGCTTGACAAACCAGATTCCGGCAGCGTCAAGTACAATGGTACAGACATCACTCTGTTTAATGAGAAAGAGCTGTCACTGTTTAGAAATAGGCATATTGGATTTGTTTTTCAGTTTCATCAATTGCTACCTGAATTTACAGCAGAAGAGAACATTATGATTCCTGCATTAATATCCGGAAGCAATGCGTCTGACGCAAAGTCAAAGGCTATGGAGCTAATGAGACTACTTGATATAGCAGAGAGGGCAAATCACAAACCCAGTGAAATGTCAGGAGGAGAAAAACAAAGAATTGCTGTAGCCAGAGCGCTGATAAACAACCCGGATGTAATTCTTGCAGACGAACCATCCGGAAGCTTGGACAGCAGAAATCGCGAAGAGTTATACAAACTATTCTTCAAACTGAGACAAGAACTGAACCAGACATTCGTTATTATAACACACGATGAATCACTTTCCGGAATGACCGACAGAAGTATCAGATTGGTGGATGGCATGATTACCACCTTCTGAAATTCAATATCACCTTGTAATTTGACAAAATAAGATACTTTTTATCCAGTCTGTCCACAGAAAATGCGGTAACATAATCTTCAACTCCGCACTTATTCAGGGATTGCAACAGTTTTGCTGAACCATCATCGGCTTTATATACAGAATAGTCTATACGCAGAGAATCTGTAGTATATACTATTTTTCCATATTTACTGAAACCATAACTATCCTGCTGAAACCTGTCAGCTAAATTCTGTATCTGCACAAGATTACGGGCAAAACCAAAATATATAGAATCAGTACGTTCAAAATCACACGGAACGCCTGAAAAGGTTTCACCCTGTTTGTAATCTATCTGCTCTAACTTCCAGAAATTATCAAGTTCATAATCCGGAAAAACAGGATTACAGGAACACAACGCAAGTAAAACTATAGTACCTAACAACAATTTTCTCATAGTATATCCCAAACTTTAGATATTGACAACATTACACCTTTATTATCTGTTCCACCCAACAGATTTCCTCCTCTCTCTATATCCATAGCCCCCGAAAGGGTGAACTTCCAACTATATGCATCGCCTGTCCAGTAGGAACATTCAAGCATAAGCGATGTAATATTGGATACTTCGTTTAATGGTTTCATATATGTACCCCAGTGGCTGGTATTGGTAGCCAGTATTCTGTAATCAAGTTTGTTTGATATTGTGCCATCTATTCCTAAATGAAACATCATAGTCCTATTACTTTTGAATAGCATAGAACTATCCTTATTGTAAATAGGAGAAATCAGCACTGGATTTCCAATTGCATATCCCCAGTGTGCATAAGATTTATATACTGTATGATTATAGTAGTTTTCTGCACCATCAACACGTTCCGTTACAGCATCTGTATCTACACAGAGAGAGCCACACTGATCCTTAGTCTTCATAAACTCTAGGACTATGTTTTTGAAAGGCAGGCCATCGGGAGCATTTATCTCAATTCCGTACTGACCATCAAACCAGTTTCTCTTATATCCATAAAATACAAAGTCCTTTTCACCCTGAGCGTTATTTTTATACTCTATACCCAGTAAAGAGGAGTGGTCTTCATAGAAATGTTCATAATATGCCCTGTATTTCCATTCATCAAAGGTTAAATCAAAGGACAAATGCCAACTGCCCAAAGTATTTCCATTGTCATGATCCTGTTTTCCTGTAGCATTGAATGGCAACAATATATCCCAATATGAGCTTAGTCCGGTTGGAAACTGCTTATATTCATGAAATTCACCCGCTGTAGATGTATTATACAGATTTCCTCCAAACTGAGCATACATCTCCAATCCCCAAATAAACTCCAACGGGAATTTTTCTACATTTCCCACCTTTAAAAATGCCGATTTACTATGGTGAAGAATTTTATCTGCATACGAAGGTTTATCTTTTGATATATTCAATGCCATCTCTTCTCTATACTGACTGTCAGTATATCTGCCATAGCCAACATGTCCCTTTAAAGAAAACCAGCCACCCAATATATTTAAACGGGTAAACTCCGGAACTTCCAGACGCGCTTGCGGCATAGGGAGGGCATTTCCAGACCAGGTCAGACCACCACTGCTCAATTTAGGGTTCTTCATTTCACCCCAGCGTTCTTTTGTACCCATAGAGAGTGACAGCCAGCTATATTTCAAATCAACATAAACCTGTTGAATATAGTAGCTTGACTGAAATCCTGAATTTATGGTCATATCCATTCCGTAATCCACACCAAACGTGTTTGGAAGCAGCATACCACCTAAAGCTGACAATCTAATATACCCGCTTTTATTTTCCAAAGATGACAGGCCTTGTCTGTTTGAAACCAGCCAGAACGGTGCATAGTCTCCCTGTGAGAGTGCGCCCACAGTTTCAAACCGATAGTCCATCTTTCTTTTTATTGATGCCTTAAGCATCTTTTCAATCATTTCTGCCTGATCACTATACGTAGAAGGAGTCCACTGCCCTCTGCGCACATTTCTGCGTACTACCGGCTGATCTATCTCAAAAGGATCATCGGCAAATGGATCTGGTTCTTCCTGCTCAAACTGAGCCAGGACAGTAGTGGCCGGCAGCAATGAAAACAATAGCAATATTAAAGTTCGCAAATAGTTCCTTGTGTTAAGTTTCATATATACATTATTGGTTATTCAATAATAAAATACATCTTTTGAGAGCATCATACCAGTGTGGCACCTTCATGCCGAAGACACTCTTATATTTTGTCTTATCCAGTACAGAATAGTGTGGTCTTTTAACTTTGCTTGGAAACTCTTCTGAGTGGCAAGGCTGGATATCACAGGCTACATTACCACACAGATCAGCTATAGCATTACTGAAATCGTACCAGCTACATACACCCTCATTGCTGAAATGATATACTCCGTTATTTCCGGCAGCCTTTCCATTCTCTATAATATCAAAGATTGCAAAGGCCAGATCAGCAGCATACGTGGGCGAACCTACTTGATCAAACACCACCTTGAGTGAATCACGTTCAGACGTCAGCCGTTTCATTGTCTTTACAAAATTATTTCCATATACGCTGTATAGCCATGCTGTTCTGAATATCAGATAGTTGCAACCGCTATCAAAGACTCTGTTTTCACCCAGCGCCTTGGTTTTGCCATAAGCACCTATTGGTTGAACCGGCAACTCTTCAGTATATGGAACATAGGATGTACCACTAAATACATAATCAGTAGAGATGTGCACCAGCAAAGCCCTGCGTTCCGCAGCAACATTTGCCAGATTACCCACCGCATCTGAATTTATCCTGCATGCAGTATCATAATCATCTTCTGCCTTATCTACATTTGTATATGCAGCACAATTTATAATTACATCTGCATGTATATCATTACAGAGAGTTCTTATCGCCTCTATATCGGTAATATCCAGTATCGTTGTCTCTTTATCATCTGCACATGCAATATCAGTAAAAAGATATCTGTTTGCAGATGATGCCGCAAGCACGCGCATTTCATTACCTAACTGTCCGTTTGCACCAGTTACCAAGATGTTCATAAGCTGTAGGTGAATGGTGAATCAAAATCTTTAAGAAGAGGATTTGCCTTATCCTTATCACTAAGAATCATATTTTCTGATGGCACATTCCAATCTATTCCAAGTGAAGGATCGGAAAAGAGAATTGCCCCTTCCGATTCTTTTGCATAATAGTTATCACACTTATACTGGAAGATTGCATCATTGCTCAGAACGGAAAAGCCATGGGCCATACCCTGAGGCAGGAATAACATTCTATGGTTATCTTCTGAAAGTTCAACTGCTACCGATTTACCGTATGTAGGTGATCCTTTACGAATATCAACAGCAACATCCAATACTTTGCCAACCGGACAACGCACCAGCTTACTCTGAGCATACGGAGGCTTTTGAAAATGCAGTCCACGAACTACGCCATACCGGCTGCGACTTTCATTATCCTGTACAAACACTATATCGTTACGCCCTATCAGAGCATTAAACTCTCTCTGCGAAAAGGATTCAAAGAAATAGCCCCTGGAATCACCAAACACTTTTGGCTCCATAATATACACGCCAGGTATTTCGGTCTTAATTATCTCCATTCTTACTGATTTTGTACAAAGTTAAGCAATCTGAACAAAATATATGTAAATACGCGCATAAAAGGTTGATACTAACAACAAAAAATGGACTGCATTGCTGCAATCCATTCTATTCTTCCGTAGGGAAAAGTTAAGCGTTGCTTCTCTTTTCGCGGATACGTGCCTTCTTACCTGTAAGATTACGCAGGTAGTAAAGTTTTGCACGACGTACTTTACCAATCTTGTTCACTTCAATGCTATCGATAGCTGGTGAGTTGATTGGGAAGATACGCTCAACACCTACTGTGCCAGACATCTTACGAACTGTGAAACGACGGTTGTCACCGTGGCCGCTAATCTTGATTACTACACCACGATAAAGCTGTACACGCTCCTTGTTACCTTCGATGATACGATAAGCTACAGTAACTGTATCGCCAGCCTTAAACTTTGGAAACTGACCTTCTTTACCTGTAGCAAATGCCTCTTCTGCAATTTTAATAAAATCCATTTCTCTAAAATTGTAAAATAGTTAAAGTATTGAGTGACATACCAAGTTACTCCTCCTATGGCAGCGATCACCCAAAAAGTGGCGCAAAGGTAATACAAAATATCTGATAACCAAATGATTTTACAAACTGATTTTGAAATATCACTCAAAATAGAGTGTCAGTACTATCATTCTGTTGTGGATTGAAGATATTGACTGAGTATATTTTAAAAGAGTAGCATCAGTTAAATCATCACGTTTATTTTGTAAAATATCACTCAATCCAAAGCAAAACTTCAACTCTGGGATCAACTTAAAATAGGGATAGTACAGATCCATACCCATACCTATTTCAAACATACAATCCATTCTTTTCACCAGAATCTCTTTCTGCGTCTTTACTGTTAAATCTACTGTAGGTGACAAACCTGCCATTATGTACGGTCTGTAATTATTAAATCTTGGGGCGCTGATTTTAAGATCAAATGGGACCGCCATATATGTTGATCTTATTACCTGTTCCTTTTTCATCCCCGAAAGTTGTTCAGAAAAAACCGTCTGTTTATCGCCAAAATACATTGTTGGAATAATGCGCAGAGCCAAATTTTCTGACAATTTCAATTCACCTAGTATTCCAACACTAAATCCTGGGGTGTAGCTTGCCACATCGGCATACCAGTATTCCAGATTTCCATCCTCTGTTATGTGTGGATATCCGTTGTTTATGATGTTCAAATCTTGATAATTCAGTCCTAAAGAGAATCCATAGTGCCACACTCTGTCATCTATGTAAGGTCTGTTCATAACCTTACGTTCCTGAGAAGAAGCCACCACCGGTAACAGCAGGAGCAACGGCAACAACCATATTTTTATGTTACATTTTAGACTCATCAACCATATTAACGTAAATAATCCCTTATTATTGCATACAGTCAGTTATCGCCTCGATACTATTTAGACAATTTCCAAATTACAAAAAACTACCCCGACTATTGACTTCGTAGCGCAAAAAGTATGTAATTTTGCAGAAATTATAAACAACAAAAAATAATAAGATTATGGCATACATTATCAATGACGATTGCATCGCTTGCGGAACTTGCATCGATGAATGTCCATCAGAGGCTATCAAAGAAGGTGATAAGTATTCAATTGACGCTGATTTGTGCGTAGATTGTGGCACATGCGCAAGCGTTTGTCCATCTGAAGCTATTCAGCCAGGTGAATAATTAGAATATTCAACCACAACTATAGGGGTGACAAGATAGTTTTTGTCACTCCTTTTTTGTATTTTACTAGAACAACAAAACAATTGTTTTATGAGATTTAAACGTTTCATTTCCTTATGTTTGTCTGCTATAGCAGCAAACTGCGCCTTATCTGCTGCAACTATTGCTGATATTGAAGAGCGCAGCATCAGTCTCAGTACTAAAGATCTGGGCATTGAGATTAGTCCCACATTCAGTGGTATCTTTTTTGAAGATATAAACCAGTCTCTTGACGGAGGTATCTGTGCACAGTTAATCCAGAATTTTTCATTCCAGCAATATCTGGTTCCTGACGCTCCTGCAAAGGAGTTCTCACAGGCAGATTC
This sequence comes from Bacteroidaceae bacterium, assembly GCA_017647575.1. Taxonomy (GTDB): domain Bacteria; phylum Bacteroidota; class Bacteroidia; order Bacteroidales; family Bacteroidaceae; genus Colenecus. The sequence goes on from JAGCKJ010000143.1 coordinate 13,179, forward strand.
TATCATTTTTGGCTGGAGCACTATTAACAAAGGTGGCGCTAAAGGCAAGGTTATTACAGTCAGTGAAAAACCGCTGGTTAAAGATATGCCACGCCACTACGACTTTGATCCTAACGACAAGTACAATGATGAACTAAGATACATTCAGTACTCTGTCAGATTTGACATTGAAGAGGCAGGCGAGGGCTTCGGTCTGGCTGCAAACGGATACGGCATTAGCGAATATGGAAATGAAAGAGCAGGATACTACTATTCAAATAACACCCAAATTCCATCTATTGCTGTTAATAAAGGTATATCATACGATTTATCACTCTACCTGCAGGGAGCTGCATATACCGGTAAGATTTCTGTATATCTTGAAGATGCTCAGGGAAGAGTTAACTCTCAGGTATTTGTTATTGAGAACCTGAAGAATGAGTGGACCAAATATACAGCAACACTAAAGGCAGAACGTACTGCAGATTGCAGACTGGCTATTGTTGCCGACAAAGCCGGAACATTCTACATGGACTTTGTAACACTTATGCCAGAAGCTTCAGAATTATGGATGGAAGGTAAGGCAGGCCCATTCAGAAAAGACCTGATGCAGGCACTTGCCGACCTTAACCCTACATTTATGAGATTCCCCGGCGGTTGTGCATCTGAAGGCACAAACTACTTTGGTCAGGTATTCTGGAAAAATTCAGTAGGCAATCTAGAAGAACGTATCGGTTTCAGAAACCATTGGGGTTACTGGACATCGCAATATGTAGGTTTCTATGAATATCTGCTTATGGCTGAATCGTTGGGCGCTACCCCACTGCCTGTTCTTAATAATGGTGTTACTTGTCAATTTGCAGGACATCAGTACGTTGTTCCATTAGATACCGAAGAAGACAGAAAACGATTCTACGACATTTTTGTAAAAGATGCACTTGATTTCATTGAGTTCTGCAATGGAGATACCGATACTGAATGGGGTGCATTAAGAGCAGAGATGGGACATCCAGAACCATTCAATCTAAAGTATTTGGGAATTGGC
>JAGCKJ010000144.1 GCA_017647575.1 Bacteroidaceae bacterium
CCTGCAGGATCTTGTTCAAATGCACTATAGATATTTGCAGGTACACGTCCTTTAATCTGCTCCAAATAGGTGGCGTAAGTAGAGTATTTACGCTCTTCTTCTGAACTCAGACCATTCAAACCAACATCCTGTTTACGACGGCTGTCTGCATTGCTGTTATCGAAAGCATATACCAGACTTGTGGTTGTTGGCACTTTACCCCAAACCGTTTCAGAATATTGTGTGGCATCGTTATTTACAGGAATACCATTTTCAAAATACTTCTTTCCGTCTAACAGAATATCTTCCGATACTTCACCCAGATTTATATACATATCTCCACCCATGGCATTCTGGTTGTAGATAAACGGATCCAGCATCCAGAATTCTATGTATTCTATGTTGGCAGTTTCAAAATCGGTAGTGCTGAGACTGCGCATAATACCTGCCCAATTCTGAGACGGATTAGGCAGATGACCATTTCCATCCAGATTAGGATTAAGGTTATACGGACCACGTTCTTGCGGATAGTATGCCAGGTTTAATATGGATAAGGTGGTAGATTCACTGGATGTAGATTCCTTGTTAGGGTACAATTCACGTTCATACACCTCTCTTACATAGTGGTTAGACAATTGGTCCAAATCACTCTTGATATGTGAAGGAGTAAGCATGGAATTTCTTCTGGTAAAGAGCGGATCTATAGTGAACCAGTTAATCAAAGCTCTGTTGTAACCGGCCTCTACACTGCCAGTCTTGCCATATCCCGGCATACCTGTAGGAACAGCTGCCAGCGACCAGGCAGATGGACGGCTTATGTCTATACCACTCTCTGCTGCTTCAAAATCGTCTATGTATGATGAACTGCCCTGAACTTTATCTGATACTTCCGATATAAGATGAGCCATCTCTGCAGAGAAATTAATCTGGGATGGTTGTGTGGCATTGACAAACGGAATAAGGTCTATCAAGTTTGTAAGTGCCTGACTTTCGCGTTTGTAGTTTACGTTAAAACCAAACATTGTGTTCACCAAAGGTTCATCGCCCATAGTAACCTTACTGGTTAGCGGACGTTCATTCAGGTGCATCAGCGTACCGCCTATCTTAAAGTCGCGATTGAAATCGTATGCCCAATTCACACCTGCCATAGTCTTTCGCTGCATGCTGAATTCGGTGTTGCTCTCTAACTGCACATCAACCTTAGTACCGGCATCAATAATGTTCTGGTTTATAATGGTAACAGTACCCATGCTGTAGTCCAGAATATAATCGCTATTCTCCACCAGTTCCACACCACCGGCAGTTACACGTACTGAACCACGAGGAATATTGCCAGCCCCCAGATAAATAATACTGTTGGAAGAACCCGAGTGTTGTCCTATAAGCAGGAACTTATCCTTTTCTGCCATGCGCTGTGCTACCACTTTTGTGGAATCGTATAGCTCCTGGAAGACATATTTGCTTGCCAAACTACTGTTGTTGATACTCTTACGCAGATGTTCACCAAACGGTTCTACAACCGGGAAGATAATTTTTCCAGACGATGCCAATACCGTATAACCTTCAATAAAGTCGAAACGACCATTGGGGTGTGCAGACTGATTGTCGTCCAAACGGTCCAGATTCATCATCTGAAGCAGATTGATACCCTTTAGCGCTGCCTCAGGCAGATAGGTGATATAGCTGCCTGTGCTGTCGCTTGCGTAGTAGATGTTCAGTTTGAATTTATTACTTGTCACAGAACCTGTACCCAATGAATAGATATTCTTCATCATCAGATCCCAGGTACCACTGCCAGGAACATTTGAATTAGATTTAAGCAACTTAACGTACAGGGCGTTGCCGGAATCTGTTATATCTGAAGAGAATTCACCTACCTGATAGCTTTGACCTGCGTAGGTATATTCAAAGGCAACAGCCAGAACTTCGTCTGAACTCAAGGCATTTCTTAGCGAGATATAACCCAAACTGCTGTTCAGAGTATATTCAGATTCAGAAAGTTTGCGGGCATTAGAAATCTTTTCGTAGTCTGTGCTACCCATTAGGAAACCACCCAACGTAGTAGCCACATTATCTATATCGCGTGCCTGCGGATAGTCGTTTGCTATACGTCGGTAAAGGTCGTTGGCACTGTTATCTGTGGCGGGGCCTCCTGTACTGCTCCAGATGGCATTGCTAATATGTTCAGATTCTCCCAAATCTGTAAAAGCAATAATGTTTCTGGGACTTTCATAGCTACTGCGTTTATTTGTAACCCATAGCTCAATGCGGGTAATTTTAACACCAGAAACTATGCTTGGAAGCATAGCCATATTCTTGTCGTAATTATCGCGGAAGAAGTGTCCCAAAAAGAAATGACGGTTTTCATCGTAATCGCTTGCATTAATCTCAAAGTCGGTAAGCTGTTCTCCACCCTGTGAACTTACCGATGTGGATGTAGAGTTCTTTTGTGATAAAACTGTCTGCAAAGAGAGTTTACCAAACTGCAAATCGGCACGAATACCAAAGAGCGATGTAGCTCCCTGAATAAGTGATGAATTTGTGGGGAAACTTACATTACCTGCTTCAAGCAATCTTATAATTTCATCTTCTTTGCCTTCATAACGCAGTTTTATCTTTCTGGTGTCAAAATCGAAAGTGGTCTCTGTGTTATAGTTCAGATCCATATTGATTTTATCTCCCACTTTGGCATTGATACTCAGATTTATCTGTTCGTCAAAATCAAAACCACCTGTCTTTCTGTTTTGAACCGATAACGATGGATTATCCACCTTGTTCCTGTTTACACCAAACTTTATGGCAGCAGAACCATTTGTTCTTATCTGAACACCTCCCGGACCGAATATCTTTTCGGCAGGACCAAGATCGAACTTCATATCGGTAAAATCGAACTTGTTTGTGCCGTTGTTTGCAAATTCCTCTTCGTTTTTAGTACGGAAGTAAGACTGCATAGAGCGTTGCATGCTCCATTTGTTGTATTCAGGCTGGGTCATCAGGAAAGGGGTAGTAAGATAGTTGTTGCCAAGCTTAACTCCCACTTTGTAAATGTCGGCCTCTTCATCGTATTCAGTAACATTCTGAATGTTTTCCGGTGTACGCAAATCGGCAGAATAATTCCTGTTCAGATCTTCCGATTCCTCCGGAACAGTCTTGCTAACCTTAAAGCGGGCATTCTGAATGGTGTCTTGTGGCTCTGTCTCTGAGCTTTGTCCATATAACACACCTAAGCTCCCGCATAAACAGGAGCCTAACAGTATGGTTAATATCAGAACAAATCTCTTTAATGCCATTGAATACAAATTAAGATTAGATACGTTTCAAAGCCTCTTTGATAGCGCCCTCCACAGAAATGTTTGGTTGCTCTTTAACAATAGCCTGAACAACTTTTTGCGATGCAGCCTGTGGAAAACCTAACATAACAAGCGCTGCTACCGATTCCTCTACAGTTTGTCCCGCTTGCGAATTTGTACCTATGTTCAGAATCTCTGTATTTGCTGCACCTTTTGCAACCTTGTCGTGCAAATCTACTATGATACGTTGTGCTGTTTTTGCACCAATACCTTTAACCTTCTTAAGAAGAGCATCGTTTCCGCTACCGATAATCTCAATTAGTTCGGCAGGAGAAAAGGCCGATAATATCATAATAGCACTGTTTCCACCTATTCCCGATACCGATATAAGTTGAAGGAACAGATCTCTCTCCTGTTTGTCGGCAAAACCAAAAAGGTTATAAGCATCTTCTCTTATAGCTTCGTAAACATAAAGTTTGCACTCTTTTCTCTCCTGAATGGCAGAAAAAGTGTTCAGTGATATGTTTAGCATAAAACCAATACCTGAATTGGTTTCTAAAACAGCGTATGTAGGTGTTATTTCGGCAATTGAGCCCTTTATGTAGTTTATCATATCCTCTCTTTTATATAAATATAAATTAATAACGGCAGTATGGCTGCTTTATTGTATAAAGACA
>JAGCKJ010000021.1 GCA_017647575.1 Bacteroidaceae bacterium
AGAGTAAGACATTGATGGGCGAAATAGGCGAATACATTGTAATGATGCGTCAGTCTGCTACAGGCGATTATCTGATAGGCGCAGCTACAAACGAAGAGGCCCGCACACTGGAAATTCCGCTGGATTTCCTTGATAAGAAAGGAAGCTGGAGTATGGAGATAACTCAGGATGCACCGGATACACACTATCTGACAAATCGTGAAACCTATAGTGTAAGAACTGAAATAGGTACCAGTAAGGGAGTTCTTAAACTGGAACTTGCATCTGGTGGTGGCGCATGTGTTCTGCTCAAAAAGAGATAATGCGTAGATGCCTGATATATCTGCTTTTACTGTTACCACTGCAAATGGTAGCTCAGCCTGTGTATTTTTGTACCAAACAAGGTACGACATTGAACTATGTGCGAAAATATGCTGATAGCGGTGAAGTAAAATGGTATCATAAGCTGAAAGTAACAAGTGTAATAGAGAGGAACGATTCAACCGTTGTAACTACAATGTCAGATTTTGTTGATGACAGTGGAGAATCGATAATGGATTTTCCGATAGCGCAATATGTAAGGATATCGAATGATGGCGCCATAAAGTTGGAGCTGACAGATGCTGTCGTTGCAATTCTCCATTCAAAGATACCTGTTGGTCATGCTAAAAAGAGTGGTGAAGCAGTAGAACTGACTGCCGGTATGAAGCCAGGCGATATATTGCCCTCTGCACAGGCACAGGTTTCCATGTTGGGCCTAAAATATACAGTAAATGTTACTGACCGCAAGGTGCTGCGCAATGAATCGATAACTACGCCGGCAGGAACTTTTGATTGTGTTGTTATAAGTGAACATAAGGTGGAACGTGCTCCTGCCTATAAACGTGAAACTACAGCAATATCATGGTATGCCGATGGAATAGGGTATGTGCGTCATGATACCTATAATAAGAATATGGTTCTGGAAACTACTGAATATCTGGAATCTGTAAACTGAAGAATATTACTAACTTAAATACTATCAATATGAAAAAGATTGTTTTAACTCTAATGGCTTCTTTCCTTATGTTGGGATTGTCCGCCCAGGAACTTGCCAACTTTAATTTTGGAAGAGCAAAAGTTGTTTCGCCTGAAATAGGTGAACAGAGTGTAATATTCCGTATTCAGGCTCCTCAGGCTCAGAATGTTCTGGTTGCACTTTCATGGCAGCAGCAACCGGTTGCTATGACCAAGAATCAGCAGGGAGTATGGGAAGTTTCTGTGCCACGTCCTTCAGCAGAACTCTACACATATAATTTTGTGGTCGATGGTGTAAAGGTAAATGATGCCAACAACATATTTATGCAGCGAGATGGAACAACATTCTTAAGTGTATTGCTTATTCCGGGTGAACTGACAGAAAACTATTTTGAGGCCAATAAACGAGGTGATTTGCATCAGGTATGGTACGAATCCCCTACACTTGAAATGGAACGCAGGATGTTCGTATATACTCCGCATGGTTATAACGATATGAAAGATCCACTTCCTGTATTATATCTTCTGCATGGTGCAGGTGGTGATGAAGATGCATGGAGTAATATGGGACGTACTTGTCAGATAATGGATAACCTTATTGAAAAGGGTCAGGCCAAGCCTATGATTGTAGTAATGCCTAATGGTAATCCTACTCAGTATGCTGCTCGTACTTTGCAGATTCCTGAAAAACAACAAGATCGCAATAATCCTGATTTTGCCAACGCATACGTAATCAGTATTGTTAAGGATATGGTTCCATATATGGAGAAGAACTACAATGTAATTAAGGAACCTGATGGTCGTGCTATAGCAGGTCTTTCTATGGGTGCAGGTCATACTATCAGTTGTACAAATCTGTTCCCGGGATTCTTTAAATATATATGTCCTCTGAGTAATGGTATTCGTGTAGATGATAGTAACCGCGCAGAATACAACAAACAGTTCCAGGCTTTGAAGAAAGCTGGTATCAAATTGTACTGGATAGGTTGCGGCGAAACAGATTTCCTTATTGAGAGCGCTCGTCAACTGGATGCAACACTTACCGAAAATGGTATAGAACATACATTCTATGAAAATTCAGGCGGTCATACCTGGAATAACTGGCGTATTTATCTGAATCAGTTTGTACCTCTTTTATTCAAATGATCATACACATATATTGTGATATACAAACTATGGTCAGGTTTTGCCCGACCATAGTTTTTTTATTTTGTATAGCATCTTAGTTAGTTACTAGGAAAGATTTTAGCAAGCGTTACTCTTATTATTCTTTCTGTAATAATCCGGTTCCTGATAATGGTGTTTTTTAAAGGATGTTATCATGGCCGATGTAGTTTTAAATCCACATTCTGCAGCTACTATATCGTCAGCCATATCACTCTCTTTCAATATAACTATTGCATATTCAACTCTTGTTTTTTCAATTAATTGGGCAGGGGTAAGATTTGTATATCGTTTTAGTTTCTTATACAGAACAGAACGTTCCATATTCAGATCATTTGCAAGTGTTTTGGCATTATAGTGCTCATTTCCTGTGTTATCTTTTATCAGGGAAATGCATTCATCAAGAAAACTACAATGGCGTTGCTTGTAATATATAGGTTGGGGCGTATCTTTTAATATCTCTTCATTTACAACCTCTTCGTTATCATCTTCTTCAATTTTATAAGAAATAGGAGAAGGAGGAGAAACAATTTCTTCTTTTGTTTGTGTTTCTGCTTCTATTGTTGCAATTGTTCTTGTAGGTGTATCTAATTCGTTTGATGTTTCAAGCGTGTGTTTCTTTATTTTTAAATGTTTAAAAAATACTCTTGTTAATATGATTATGGTTATCAGTAAAATAGTAATTAATATATACCAAGGATGTACTCCAGATAGTGTATATATCATGCCCATAAAAAATAGATGTTTCATTTTATCAGTTGTTCTGTTTAATGTGGTTATTAAGTTAGTTGTTTTGCGAAATTAACAAAAAAAAACATATCTCAATATGCCTGAAGCGGTTTATTTCTTAAAAAACTGATTTTTTTTAAAGGTAGTGTGATGTTAAAATTTAATGTTTAACTTTGCATAAACCTTATTTAATATTAGACATATGAAAAAGATTTTGACATTTATTGCTTGTCTTGCAATGTTTTCTGTTCTTAAAGCTCAGAATGATGCACCTAAATTGGAGTATGTAGTAGAATTGAAAGTGAAGATTGAGAATTCTTATCAGGTTGGTAAAACAGCTCACGGCAATCGTTTTATAATTCCAATTACAGGTGGTACATTTGAAGGCCCAAAAATGAAGGGTGAAGTTATTCCTGGCGGTGCTGATTATCAGTTACAGGACAATACAACAGGTCGTACTGAAATTGAAGCTATTTACAGCATCAGAACAGACGATGGAGTAAATATTCATATCAGAAATAAGGGACTTATCTACACAGGTAAGGATGAAAATGGAAATCCTCAGTTCTATTTCCGCACTACCCCTCAGTTTGAGGCTCCACAGGACAGCAAGTATGCATGGCTGAATAATTCTATCTTTGTATGTCAGCCTTCAATGGGTGGCGAACAGGGATATATAAATCTTAAGATTTGGAAGGTTCTATAATATAATTAGGTACTTAGCGTAAAATTCATTAATTTTGCGCCTGAATTTAACAAAGAATCAAAATGTTCAGAACAAAGACTTGTGGTGAACTCAGAATTACAGACTGTGGCAGCAATGTAGTGCTGTCCGGTTGGGTTCAGAAGGTAAGAAAAATGGGTGGTATGGTCTTCGTGGATATACGTGACCGTTACGGAATTACCCAGTTGGTGTTCAATGAGAGTACAAATGCTGAATTGTGTGAACGTGCCAACAAACTTGGCCGTGAATATGTAATTCAGGTAGAAGGTGTTGTAAACGAACGCTCAAGCAAGAACTCAAAGATACCTACAGGCGATATAGAGATTATAGTTAACAGTTTGAATCTGATTAACGCAGCAGAAACTCCTCCATTTACAATAGAAGACGATACAGATGGTGGCGATGATCTTCGCATGAAATATCGTTATCTTGACCTGCGCAGAGGTGCAGTTCGCAGAAACCTGGAACTTCGTCATAAGATGGTTATGGAGATTCGTAATTTCCTGGACAGCCTGAACTTTATGGAGGTTGAAACACCAATTCTTATCAATTCAACTCCTGAAGGTGCCAGAGACTTTGTTGTTCCATCAAGAATGAATCCAGGACAGTTCTATGCATTACCACAGAGTCCGCAGATTCTGAAACAGTTGCTTATGGTTTCCGGTTTTGACCGTTATTTCCAGATAGCAAAATGTTTCCGCGATGAAGATTTACGTGCAGACCGTCAGCCTGAATTTACACAGATAGACTGTGAAATGTCATTCGTTGAACAGGAAGATATTATCCAGATTTTCGAAGCAATGACAAAACGCCTCTTCAAATCTATCCTTAATATAGATATGAATGAACCATTCCTGCGTATGAGCTGGCATGATGCAATGAAATATTATGGCAGCGACAAGCCGGATCTGCGTTTCGAAATGAAGTTTGTAGAACTTATGGATATAATGAAAGGCTACGGTTTCCCTGTATTTGACAGTGCAGAATATATAGGTGGTATCTGTGCAAAGGGTGCTGCTACATATACGCGCAAGCAACTTGATCAGCTTACAGAGTTTGTAAAGCGTCAGCAGATTGGTGCAAAAGGTTTGGTTTATGCTCGAGTAGAGGCAGACGGTAATGTAAAATCAAGCGTAGATAAGTTCTACACACAGGATGTACTGCAGCAACTTAAGGCAGCCTTCAACGCTGAACCGGGCGACCTGATTCTTATACTTTCCGGCGAAGATGCTATGAAAACCCGCAAACAACTATGCGAATTGCGCTTAGAAATGGGTAATCAGTTAGGTCTTCGCAATAAAAATGACTTCTCATGCCTGTGGGTAATAGATTTCCCAATGTATGAATGGAGTGAAGAAGAGGGTAGGCTGATGGCTATGCATCATCCATTTACCAGTCCAAAGCCTGAAGATGTGGAATTGCTGAAAACAGATCCTGCAAGTGTTCGTGCTAATGCTTACGATATGGTTATCAATGGTAACGAAGTAGGTGGAGGATCTATCAGAATACATGACAGCGAATTGCAGGCTACAATATTCAACAT
>JAGCKJ010000145.1 GCA_017647575.1 Bacteroidaceae bacterium
AGCAGCTCCTGCCGGTGACGGTGAACCTGAATCAGATCAGGAAGAAGCAGCAGCTCCTGCCGGTGACGGTGAACCTGAATCAGATCAGGAAGAAGCAGCAGCTCCTGCCGGTGACGGTGAACCTGAATCAGATCAGGAAGAAGCAGCTCTGGAACCGATAGAAGAAATTGAATCTAAAGAAGAAATCATTGAGGATATAGTTGATCTAATCAATGATAACGAAGAACCGGAAGAAGGTGAAAATGATGAGCAGAAATCTACAGAAGAGAATGCAGCATCTGACACTGATTGAAGATTGGTATGATAATTACCCTTATTATGATCTGAGTACGCTTTTCTCAAACGCTCTTGGCGTTGCAAATGTTTTCAGCAGCATCTATGTAGCAATTCGGAAAAATCCAGAAAACGAATCACAAGCAGAAACTGAAACATGGAACTACTATAATGTTGGTGCAGATATGCGCCAAATCACAAATTATTTTGTAGCAAAATACGGCCTGAACTATTTTGCGTATAATTTCAATAGCGGTGAAGATTGCACGAATTTGAAAAACCGTGTAGAAGCTATATATAAGGCCAATCTGTATACATATAGAAAGTTGGTTGAAGTTTTAGGATACACTTACAATCCATTATATAATGTAGATGGCATTGAATTATATTCGCACGGTGAAAGCATCGGAGACGTTAAGAATACACGCAAACCAAAAGGAAGTATATCAACAACTACTGGATCATTGGATCAGAATGATAATATAGGTGATACCACATCAACATTTTTTAAAAATCCATATGATCAGAATAGTGAAAATGTGACAATAGTAGACAGTAAGAATAAACAGACAGCGATTACTTCAAAGCAAGAATATTCAGAAGGATATCAGGAAGAAACCGATTATAACAACATTCCAGCTGATAATTATAAATATAATGAAGATACTGGAAAATGGGAAAAAGACGGCGTTTTTTCAATCGCTGCACAAGATAACGCTTTCGGCGTTCAATTTAACGGGCCTGAACGATATTATGCAGAAAAGAAGATCCGCCAGGGAAATATTGGCGTAACAAAAAGTACAGAACTGATTGAAGCGCAGAGAAATTTAGTTCGATTTAATATTCTTGACGAATTTTTTAAAGATTTGGAAAAAGAAATAGTAGTCGGAATATACTAAGAAAGGAAGGATAATATGAAAGTAAATCAGATAGCCGAAATTCTGAACGCATTAAATACTGAAATGGTCGGAACAGAAAAAGTATTTGCAGACGATTTATCAAATATCGTGGATGCAGGAAAAGCTGTACTGGATTACACAGCAGCAGCTGAGGGTGCTAATTTTGATAATTACATGAAGAAATTGATTGATCAGGTTGGTAGAGTAATCTTCGTTGACAGACAGTATACAAGTCAGGCTCCCAATCTGCTGAAAGACAGCTGGGAATACGGATCAATTATGATGAAGGTTCGTGCGGAGCTGATGGACGCAAGGAATAATACAACATGGCAGCTGGGGGATATTCCCAACGGTGCCGGCGCTGGTTATGACTGGGAACAAGGAACGGATCCACAAGTACAAGTAATTCCTTCAAGATTGGATCCTTTTATACTTTCAAAGCCTGATGTTCAGGCAAAATTCTACAATAAGAAAGTAACATATGAAGTTGCACTTACACTTGTTGACTATCAGTTGCATGAAGCTTTCAGAAGTGCTTCTGAAATGAGTAGATTTATTTCAATGCTTGAAAATCGTATTCGTGTAAAAAGGATACTTTGCACAGACGCACTTATTATGGCTACGCTGCGTAACATTATTGGATACAAGATAGCAACAGGTAAAGCCATTAATCTTCTTCCGCTTTATAATGCTACGCTGGCGCAGGGAGTAACAGCATTAACTGCTGCTGATGCACTTACTACGCCGGAATTTATCCGATTTGCTAACAAGACAATCTCAATGTATAAGAAATACATGGCTGCTGCAAGCAATCTCTATAATGAAGGTGATTATATCACATTTACACCAGCAGACCGCCTGAAAGCTGTATTCCTTGCAGAATACGTAAAGGCTGCTGAAGTATACCTATATTCTGACACATTCCATAATGAATATGATAAATTAGATGGCTATTCAGAAGTGGGATTTTGGCAGGGCGTAGGAACTGATGGATCATTCGACAGTAGATCTACTATTATGGGAACATTTATTGGCAACAACGAAAACAAGGTCAGCGGCGGTGCTGATGGTATTATAGCTGTATTGTTTGACGAAGAAGCAGCAGCAGTTTGTTGTGAACACGATAGAGTCACAAGCCAGTATAACGGCCGTGGCGAATATACAAATTATTTTTACAAGTGGGACGCTCTTTACATGAATGACCTGGAAGAAAATTGTGTTGTATTCTATGTATCAGATAATACAATATCAGGCGCACTTCCTGCCGCTAAACCTTCAGACTGGGATACAGCATATGCTATAGCTGATTCTCCGTACTCAATATGGGATGAAGAAACAGAAGATTATGTTGCACTATCAACGGCAGATGCAAGCACCGAAACCGGCTTCCAATGGTCTGATTACGCAGGCAAAGCATATATCTATACACCAACTACATAATTTATACACTTATCCATAACGCCGCTGTAACTCCTTCAGCGGCGTTTGCCCTAAGAAAGGATTGATTTTATGAAACCGATCGTAAAGCAGAAACAGTCAACAGTACAAGATATAATTAATAAGGCGCAGGCTGGCGGTGGCGGAACTGACAGCTATACAAAAGCTGAAGCTGACGCAAAATTTCAGGCTAAAGCAGATATGACGGATTATATTGAAGAGCAGACAGGCGGTTATATCGTAGTAAATGGTATACGAATTTATGTATCATCGACCGAGCCAACAGGAAATATACCGGAAGGCTCGATTGGATTTGGATGGTGATTTTATGGCTTATATTTATCAGAACAGCGCATGGGCTGCATATGATACGGAAAAATACGTAGTAAATACTAATACATTTACAACGTATCCTTTTACGATTAAATCACCTACAACACCGATAAACGCAACAATCTACGGTAATATGTTACAGTCAGGGGCACCGAAACCAACAATACCTATTCAGCCGCAGGAGTGTGGGGGTAGGACGGGGAATTTGTTTGATGAGATATACGTGAGCCATACAGGTTCAACCATTATTTACAAACCTGTATATGTAGGTGATGGCTCATGCACTCTATCGTCAGACATTCCTCAACTTCAAGGGGCAGGTCAGTTATTTTTGTTATCTGGCGATGTTACAAGCGGTGCATCAACAGGAACTAATGATGTATATAACGGCTTATCACGTACTGTAAGTTCAACGGATGGATATGTTACGATAGGATATAGACAATATAGCGTTTCTGCCCCAGATGTCGCAAATTATAACGTAATGCTTAACTCAGGTAGCACAGCCTTGCCCTATGAACCCTACGGCATTAAAATCCCGATTTCATCCGCAAACACCACAACCCCTGTTTATCTGGGTGAGGTGCAGACAACGAGAAGGATTAAGAAGGTGGTGCTGACAGGAGATGAAAATTGGAGTGGCTATAGTCTTTCTGCAAGTGGTGTAGGAGCGATACTTAATATATCAGATATGCTTAATAATGGTAGGAATAACGGATATTGTACACATTTTGCAGCGCAATTTTCTCCAAATGCATCGACAATAGATGGTATCACATTTGGAGCATCAAACACAACACTATATATAACTTTTTCAACCGCAACCGCAACTGCATTAAATCTCACGGATGCAGCAAGTATAATAACATGGTTTTCACAGCAATATACCGCAGGCACACCAGTAACAATCTGGTACATATTAGCAACTCCCGAAACCGCAGTTGTAAACGAATCTATCAGAAAGATTAACAATTATACTGATACAGTAACAACATCAATTCCGGTAACAATTAATAGTGATAGCGTAGATATTAATACCACATTAAAACCGTCAGCCGTTGAAGCTCCTTCGCTATCATGGGGCACAGGGGACGATTACAAGCG
>JAGCKJ010000146.1 GCA_017647575.1 Bacteroidaceae bacterium
AGAGACTATTTATAGTCTATGCCGAGCGTGAGCAACTTAAAGCCAACGCAGTTGGATTAAATTGTAAACTTGCAGTAATTTTTATTCTGCCCGAGTGAGTAGTGGAAACTGAGAGACTATCTGTGAAGAGCGGAATTTGCCCCAAAACACAGAGTAGTAATAGGCTATATTTGTGAGGCGTTGCCGCCCGCGGCACGTGAGCGGGTACCTGGTAGGAACGTAAGTGACTACCAGGGGGGGGGAAGAAGCCAAAACTTGTTTTGGCGGAACCGAAACAAATATAGCCCTATTACTACGAACCAACAGCTACGTCCCTCAGTTCCACTATAAACTAACGGAACCTTAGCAAACTTAACCCTATTACTACAAACGAAGCAGCTCCGAACAGCTTGTCCCTCAGCCCCACTGCGAAAAAACAATAAATATTTCAAGCAAAACCTTTTATTATGAGAAAAATTAGCTATTTTTGCACCGCTAAAATTTAGAGCATAAATATTTGATATGGCAAAGAAAGAGACAAAACCTGCAGAACAGACACCTGCAGTAAACATTGAAGAGGCTTTAAACCGTTCAGAACAGTTCTTTAACAAGAACAAAAAGATAATCTTCGCTTCATTGATAGCAATCATCGTTATCATTGTAGGTGGAATGTTGTATAAGTCAAAGGTAGTTGAGCCAAGAGAAGTGAAGGCTGCAGAAGCAATGTTCCCAGGCGAAACATACTTTGTAAATGGTGAATTCGAAAAAGCACTTTCAGGAGACGGTGTTGACTACATCGGTTTTGAAGAGATTGCAAACACATACGGTAACACAAAGGCTGGCAAGCTGGCAAACGCTTATGCAGGTTTGTGCTACGCTCAGCTGGACAATTTTGAAGAAGCTGCCAAATATCTTGCTAAGTTTGATGGCAAAGACGAAATGGCATCACCAGCAGTTCTCGGTGCATTAGCAAACTGCTATGCTTCAATGGAAGATTTCAGCAAAGCTGCTGCAACATTCGAAGAGGCTGCAAAAAAAGCTGACAATGCTCTTCTTTCTCCATACTACCTGTTCCAGGCTGGTTTGGTTTATGAATCATTAGAAAATCCTGCAAAGGCTCTGAAGCTTTACAACAGCATTAAGTTTGATTATCCAAATTCAAAGGAAGCTCAGACAATTGAGCAGTATATAACACGCGTTTCTTCTAAATAAGAACGCGTAGTTCGGGTGAATTCCAGAGTGGCCAAATGGGGCAGACTGTAAATCTGCTGTCTTTCGACTTCGGTGGTTCGAATCCATCTTCACCCACAAAAAATCAAGAGAGATGTAAGTCTCTCTTTTTTTTGTACCCTGTTCTATCACTCCTCCCCTACCTTCTATTTCATCTCATTCTCCCTGACTACTACTTAATACTATAGCAGCCCGCAAAAGAATGGGGTGACTATGTGTAGCCACCCCAGACAAAGCATATATTTTAAAGCTATATGTTTAGCCTAAATGAATGCACTCTTCAACAAGCTTAAGCAGTGATTCATTGTTCAACTGCTGACGTAGTGTTTCGTCATTGAATGCAGTCAGATACTTAATCATATAATCTACGATATTATCAGAGAAGACGCCACGGCTTGTATATATCTCTCTATCCTTTGCAAGTTCCTGAGCTGCCTCTACACAGCAACCTGGAAGCTGCTCCAAAGCATCCTGTACAGCCTTGTTCTTTTCATCGTGGATATTTACACCCAGACCTACGTAAGTCTTTTCTGCAACCTCAAGTCCGTTTGGAATTTCAAATCCATGACGAGCAGCACAGCACAAAGCAGCAAGCAACAGGTATGTATCTGCAAAACCATCTGATGCACGCCATTCAAAGGTCTGCTTATCGCTGAAGTCCTTATCAGTAGCCTTTTCATTTGGATTACATTTTGCAGCCATATCCATCTTTTTAAGCCAGCCTAATGGTACTCTTACCAATGCGCTGCGGTTAGAGAATGACCAGCAGAGTGATGTTGGAGCCTCCTGATGTGGAACCAGACGCATAAATGATAGTGGATGTGGGTTACCGAATGCTGGAAGTGATGTTCCTGCAATCATGTAACCTGCAATTGCTTTCTTACATTCATTTGTCAGTTCACCATTATTTGTCATCATAGACTGACCGTTCTTTGAGAACTTACAGTGAACATGCATTCCTGAACCAGCCTTTCCTACAGTGATCTTTGGAGCAAAAGTAAGAATTACACCATACTGATATGCCAACTGACGCATTACCCATTTAGCTACTACCAACTGGTCTGCTGCATCTTCTATATCTGTTGGCTGGAATTCAATCTCATTCTGTTCGTAGATTTTTCCATCCTGTGAGAAGTTACCCACTTCTGAATGTCCATACTTAATAAGACCGCCACACTGAGCAATCAGGCGCATTGCCTCATTACGCAGATCGGCAAATTTGTTGAACGGAGCACTTTCATGATAACCCTTCTGATCAGGAGTTTCATACATTGCTTCGTCATCTGCTATAATGTAGTACTCAAGTTCACCCATAGCTTCCATTGTCAAACCGGTAACTTCCTGGAACTGAGTATGAGCCTTATGCAGTATATACTGTGGGCTGCTTTCAAACGGATTACCCTCTCTGTCAAAGAAAGAGCATAGCAAATCTACTGTAGGAACATCTGTAAAAGGATTTACAAATGCAGTTTTATAACGTGGCAAAACATACAAATCGCTCTTTCCTGCCTCAACAAATGGGAACAAGCTTGAACCATCCACACGTTCGCCGGCAGCAAGAATATTCTCCAGATGCTCTAAGCTGTTGATTACAAAGTTCAATGACTTGAGTTTTCCATCCCAACCACAATAGTGCAGATTGATAAACTCCACATCATTCTCCTGGCAATACTTTATAATGTCGGCTCTGGTAAATTCAGAAGCCGGCTTCTTCAGGTATTTAACCAGTTTGTTTGGTGACATTTCAATACTTTTGTTCATACTATACATTATTTATTTTATGACAAGAAAGCAATCAAAATACCAGCTGCAACAGCAGAACCTATTACACCTGAAATATTACTTGCCATACAGTAGTTCAATACAAAGTTCTTTCTATCATACTTTAAAGCAATTTCGTTTGCTACACGCGATGCCATAGGAACAGCGCTCAAACCAGTTGCACCAACCAATGGATTGATTTTCTGTTTGCTAAACATATTGAACAGTTTTACCAGCCATATACCACCTGAAATAGACAAACAGAAAGCAAGGAAACCACCTGCAAGAATACCAATTGTACTCCAGTTCAGGAATGCATCAACTGTCATTGTTGCACCTACGCAAAGTCCTAAGAATACAGTAGCTGCATTCATAATGCTGTTGCTTGCTGCATCAAACAGACGTGAAGTATCGGCACCTATCTCTTTAATTAAGTTACCGAACATAAGCATACCTACCAACGGAACTGCTGTTGGAACCAATATGGCAACTACAGTTGTTACTGCTATTGGGAAAAGAATCTTAAGAAGACGCATA
>JAGCKJ010000147.1 GCA_017647575.1 Bacteroidaceae bacterium
AAATGTGGCGGATATTTACCTGTTGATTATCTGTTAGTGCGAAAATTTAAGTACTTTTGTGCTGAAAATATTCTCTAATAGAAATTGAATAATTAGCCAATGAAATATATAGCAACCATTCTATTGGTTTTTATGACAGTTACTCTTGTCATCAGCGGTATTCTTCTATGGAAACGGCGAAAGGAGGCGAGTGACTATTCGCGTATAATATGGGCTGTGTTCAGCTGGATCTCGGCATTCTTTACTCTGACATTCATCATGCGTACATGGCAGGAGACCACTACCGCTGACGGAGCGTTCTTCGAGCCGGAACATACTTTTGTTCCGATTCTTATGCAGATGACCTTCTTCTTGTATCCTTTGGAGGTAATCCGTCCGACAATCAGCAGAGCCAAGGTTTATGTACTTCTGTTTACTCCTTTGATACTATTGGTCTCAGTGGGAATGTGTGCCGGTATCGAATATACTACTATATACACTTATGCAGACCTATGGCAGCATATAGGAGAGTTTAATGTGTGGTTTCGCCTCTTGACTCTTACTGTAATGCTGTTCTATTGTTTTTCCCTTTTTCTTGTTCCGTACGACTGGCGCAAGAGCAGTGCAGACAAAAAGTTTATCATGTTCTACTCCTGCGGATTCTGTCTGATTGGATTACTGCATTTCTCCATACAGATGTCTCACGCCTACTGGCTTGTGCTTGCGCATCAGATAGTGTGGATTACATTCTTCCTTGCTGTAGCTTGGTATGAGTTGAGAGAGCGTCTTATTGTTCCGCAGACAGTCTTGGAGCAGGTAGAGTCTTGTGATGGTGACTCCACAGATGACAGTCTATGGAAAGAGATCAACCTTTTATTGGATAACAATGACAAGTGGAGAGATCCGAATCTGAGCCTTAGTTCCCTGTCAGAACAGTTGGCATCAAACCGCACCTATGTGGGAGAAGCCTTCAAGCGAAATGCAAGAATGACATTCATCGAGTATCTGACCAAGCGTCGTATTGGCTATGTTACAGATGCTTTACAAGCCAATCCTAATGCCGATATACACGAACTTCTAAACTATGTCGGCTACCGTCAGCGTTCCACTGCTTGGAGAAATTTCCAGAAGATCACAGGAATGACACCAACTGAATTTGTCGATAATCTGAAATAGCAAAATCGCCCGTTTCATCAAAGAAATCGGGCGATTTTCTTGTTTTTGTAAAATTGCAACGGGGTTTGTAAAATTGCAACATCTGAAATTTCCCCTTATTCTTGCATCAGCGTACCTTTGTGAATTAAATATTATAGTAGGGTATTGGTATCATCAAATCTATCTTTTGCCTATTGGTGGCGTGGATGGTATTCTTCCTCGGTATCACTTACTACGAACTATATGACCGTTTATGGACACGGAGATAGAATCGTACGAATGAATAATAAAAAATATAAAGGAATGAAGAAAACATTAGTCTTACTATTGACTTTATCACTTTCAGTAACTATCGTTTTTGCACAGGAAGAAGGGAAGCCTGCACAGAAAGACTCCACTCGTGGTTGGTATATTGGAGCGCAGGCTGGTATGCCTATGGCTGAGGCAGATTTCAG
>JAGCKJ010000148.1 GCA_017647575.1 Bacteroidaceae bacterium
GCAAGACCCTGCATAAGAGCAGAAGCACCAAGACGGTTAGCACCGTGATCTGAGAAGTTACATTCACCAATAGCAAACAAACCTGGGATTGATGTCTGTAGTTCGTAGTCAACCCAAATACCACCCATTGTATAGTGGATAGCCGGGAAGATCATCATTGGTGTTTCGTATGGATTATCGTCTGTAATCTCTTCGTACATATCGAACAGGTTACCATATCTGTCTGCTACAGCCTTCTTACCAAGACGTTCAATAGCATATTTAAAGTCAAGGAATACAGCCAAACCTGTGTTGTTTACACCAAATCCCTTATCGCAACGCTCTTTAGCAGCACGTGAAGCAACGTCACGTGGAACCAGGTTACCGAATGCAGGATAACGACGCTCCAGATAGAAGTCTCTGTCTTCATCAGGAATATCGTTTGGCTTCTTTGTACCAGCCTGAAGAGCCTTAGCATCTTCCAGTTTCTTTGGAACCCAGATACGACCATCGTTACGCAATGATTCTGACATCAATGTCAGCTTAGACTGCTTGTCACCATGAACAGGAACACATGTTGGGTGAATCTGAGCAAATGCTGGGTTTGCAAACCATGCACCCTTACGATAGCACTGCATAGCTGCAGAACCGTTACTACCCATAGCATTTGTTGACAGGAAGTATGCATTACCATAACCACCGGTACCAATAACAACTGCATGAGCTGAGCAACGCTTGATTTCGCCAGTTACAAGATCACGATAGATAATACCACGTGCACGTTCCTTACCGTTTTCGTCCTTAACAAGAACTACGTCAAGCATTTCGCAACGTGTGAACAACTCTACGTTACCCTGATTTACCTGATAGCTGAGTGCTGAATAAGCACCTAACAACAGCTGCTGTCCGGTTTGACCGCGGGCATAGAATGTTCGAGATACCTGAGCACCACCGAATGAACGGTTAGCCAATGTACCACCATATTCGCGTGCAAAAGGAACACCCTGAGCTACACACTGGTCGATGATATTGTTAGAAACTTCTGCCAAACGATATACGTTAGCTTCACGTGAACGATAGTCACCACCTTTTATAGTATCGTAGAAAAGACGATATACAGAGTCACCGTCATTCTGATAGTTCTTAGCTGCATTGATACCACCCTGTGCTGCAATTGAGTGAGCACGACGTGGAGAGTCCTGAATACAGAAACATTTTACTTTGAAACCCAAATCACCTAAAGTAGCTGCTGCAGATGCACCTGCAAGACCTGAACCTACAACGATGATATCAAGCTTACGTTTGTTTGCAGGGTTCACCAATTTCTGATGAGCCTTATAGTTGGTCCATTTTTCCGCTAATGGTCCTTCTGGAATTTTTGAATCTATTGTAGCCATAAATTATTGACGATTTTCAAATTATAAAGTATTCTTTACATACTCCAAAACAAAGTTTGAATCTATCAAGCTCTGTGCAAGGAACAACAGAGGAACGGCAATAAAGCCGATAACGATGATAGTTGTGTAAACGTTGCTGATAACCTCAAGACGTTTAATCCAGTTCTTACCATTCCAACCGATAGTGTGCAAAGCACTCCAGAAACCGTGTGAAAGGTGGAACCAAATAGCTGCCAACCATATTACATAGATAGCAACTGTCAATGGATTTGAGAAATTGATAGCGATAAGTGCAGCACCATTTGTTGGAGCAATTGCCAAACCCTGGTAAACCAAAGCTTCGTGTCCGCCAACAATCTCAGTAAGCTGCATCTTTGACCAGAAGTGTACCAAATGTAATGCAAGACCCAAGATTACGATGATACCAAGTACCAACATATTCTGTGAAGCCCACTCAACACCTTTTGGTTTTGCAGTTACTGCATAACGTTCGCTACCGCGAGCTCTGCGGTTCTGAATCTGCAGTATGAAAGCATACACAATGTGAATAACTACGAGAGCTGCCAAACCTACAGTTGCAACAAGTGCATACCAGTTTGCTCCCAAAAACTCACACACCATGTTGTACCCTTCGCCTGAGAAGAGTGCAACAGCGTTCATCGCCATGTGAAATGTCAAGAAAAGGATAAGACCCAATCCTGAAACACTCATCACCAACTTTCTTCCGATGGATGAATTAATTAACCACATAAAGTTTAAAATTTGTTGTTATTTAGTTTATATTAATAATCTAATATTCTGCAAAGATACATTTTTTCATTTTTAACACAACAACTATACCACGTTAATTGTTTCTCAAATAGACAAAAAATGCTACTTTTGCACTACTTTTACAAAAAGATGGAATTCAAGTACGATATAGTTGTTGTAGGTGCCGGTCACGCCGGATGTGAAGCAGCCGCTGCTGCAGCCCAAATGGGCTCAAAAACCTGTCTTATTACAATAGATATGAACAAGATAGGACAGATGAGCTGTAACCCCGCCATAGGTGGCATAGCTAAAGGACAGATAGTCAGAGAGATAGATGCACTTGGCGGACATACCGGACTAGTGACAGACAAAACAGCTATACAATTCCGAATACTAAACAGATCTAAAGGACCTGCTATGTGGAGTCCACGCGCCCAATGCGACAGAGCTAAGTTTATTTGGGCATGGAGAAACGTACTTGAGAACCAGGAAAACCTGAATATTTGGCAAGATACAGCCACTGAAGTAATTGTAGAAAACGGTGAAATTCAAGGAGTTAAGACATTATTAGGAGCAACATTCCGTTGCAAGTGCCTAATTATAACAGCAGGAACATTCCTTAATGGACTGATGCACGTAGGTAACGTACAGATACCGGGAGGACGAGCAGCAGAACCTGCATCGTATATGCTTACCGAATCTATCACCAAGCACGGAATCAACGCCGGACGAATGAAAACCGGAACACCAGTCCGTATAGACAAACGCAGCGTACATTTTGAAGAGATGGAGATACAAGAAGGAGAAAA
The DNA here is from genome assembly GCA_017647575.1 of Bacteroidaceae bacterium. Classification (GTDB taxonomy): domain Bacteria; phylum Bacteroidota; class Bacteroidia; order Bacteroidales; family Bacteroidaceae; genus Colenecus. Next base: position 2,936 of record JAGCKJ010000148.1, read on the forward strand.
CGATTTTCACCGCTTCTCGTTTATGGACTCCCCTACCCAACTGAAACAACTATGCTGTTGGACCTGCTTTACCAATAGCAAGGTTCACGACATACTGCGTTCCGGATTAAAAGATTCCCCACTCTACAACGGACAGATACAGAGCATAGGCCCTCGCTACTGCCCAAGCATAGAGACCAAACTGGTAACATTCCCAGACAGAGAGCAACATCAACTGTTCCTGGAACCGGAAGGCGAAGATACAAACGAAATGTATCTGAATGGCTTCTCATCTTCAATGCCAATGGATATCCAGATAAGAGCATTAAAGGAGATTCCTGCATTCCGCGATTTAGCTGTTTACAGACCGGGATATGCTATTGAATATGACTATTTTGATCCAACACAACTAAAACGTAATTTGGAATCGAAAATCATAAAGAACCTGTTTATGGCAGGACAAGTAAACGGTACAACAGGTTACGAAGAAGCTGCAGGACAAGGAATTATAGCCGGTATAAACGCCCACATAAACTGTCATGGCGGAACACCATTTACATTAGGCAGAGACGAAGCCTACATAGGTGTACTTATAGATGACCTGATAAACAAAGGTGTTGATGAACCATACCGTATGTTTACTTCCAGAGCCGAATATAGAATTTTACTTAGACAAGACGATGCCGACGTAAGACTAACAGAAAAATCTTACAATGCAGGTTTGGCCACATCTGAAAGATACAACAGAATGAAGAGCAAGCTTGAACAGGTAAATCATATTATAGAATTCTGTAAAAGCTATTCAATAAAACCGGCTCTTATAAACGGTGCATTGGAACAGTTAGGAACCACACCACTTAAAGAAGGCTGTAAACTGTTTGACCTGATAAACAGGCCACAGATAACTCTGAGCAATATTTCAGAACATGTTAAGGCTCTAAAAGCAGAACTTGACAAAGTAGAGAATGCACGCAAAGAAGAGATTATTGAGGCCGCTGAAATAGCCGTTAAATACAGTGGCTACATAAGCAGAGAAAGATTGATAGCAAACAAAATGAAAAGACTTGAAGATATTCGCATAAAGGATAAATTTGATTACAATTCATTGCAATCGCTGTCAACCGAAGCAAGACAGAAACTTGCCAGAATAAATCCTGAAACTCTGGCAGAAGCAAGCAGAATACCCGGAGTATCGCCAAGCGACATCAATGTACTGCTTGTTTTAATGAACAGATAAAACAAATTGTTCCACGTGGAACATTAAACAGAGAGTCCACATCATAGAGATTGGCTTGAACAAGAAGGAATATGAAAGAGAATACATATTACGAAGAAATATTAAAACCTATTGTTCAGAGTCTTCCTGAAAAACCCGGCTGTTATCAATATTTAAACAGTTCCGGTCAGGTTATCTATGTAGGAAAAGCTAAAAACCTAAAAAGACGAGTCTCTTCATACTTTTTAAAGGAGCAACAAAGCAACAAAACAAAATTGCTGGTAAAACAGATAGCCGATATTAAATATATTGTAGTAAATGATCACAAAATTGATCTTTTTGAAGGACAGTATGTAGTACCTA
>JAGCKJ010000149.1 GCA_017647575.1 Bacteroidaceae bacterium
AATTGGAATAGTATCACCATCTATAAACTTACCATCAACTTTTAATGATTTAATACCCTTCATTGAACCCGACAGATTCTTAACCTCAATATTATAGGTAGCACCACGGAATTGACGCTGAACATTATATCCTTTCCAGTCAGATGGAATACATGGATCTATCTGCAATCCGCTATACGTAGGTTTAATACCCAGAATAAACTGTGTAATAGTATAGTAGTTCCAGGCTGCAGTACCTGTAAGCCAGGAGTTCTTACCCTCTCCTAGACGGAATGCATCCTTTCCTGCTACCATCTGGGAATATACGTACGGTTCCACCTTATGTAAAGTCTGATCCTTTATATATGCCGGACATATCTTTCTGTAATAATCCCATGCTGCATTTCCGTTACCGCGAACTGTTTCACCTATTATAACCCAAGGATTATTATGGCAGAATATACCCGCATTCTCTTTATAACCTGCAGGATAACTGGAAATTTCACCATACTCGATGTAATATTTTGTAAAGGCAGGATTATTCAGAACTATTCCATGTTCGCAGTCCAATCGCTCTTTTACAGAATCCAGGGCTTTATCCACCAAACCATCTTCCAGACCGATACCTGCCATAGTGCACCAGCCGTTTGATTCAATAAATATCTTACCCTCTTCATTTTCGTTAGAGCCCACCTTGTTGCCATAATAATCGTATGCACGCAGGAACCATTCTCCGTCCCAACCGTACTTTTTAACGGCCTCCACCATATCATCAATAGCCTTTTGAGCTTCGGCAGCTTCAGTTTCTTTACCTAACTGCTTGCAGAGTTCCACATAGTCGCGTCCACTGAATACAAAAAGACCTGCTATCATAAGGCTCTCTGCTTTGCTACCTTCAGTCTTATTTTCTGTAGTCTGGAAGCTTTCGTTAGGATCATTAGAGAAACAGTTCAAATTCAGACAGTCGTTCCAGTCTGCACGTCCTATCAACGGCAATCCGTGAGGTCCCAAGTTATTCACTACATGCTCAAAAGATATCTTCAGATGTTCAAACAGACTCTTTTCGCTGCCCGGCTGATTATCGAATGGTACAGGTTCATCAAGAATAGAGAAATCGCCTGTTTCACGCAGATAACCAACTGTACCAAATATAAGCCACATAGGGTCATCATTGAATCCGCCGCCAATACCGTCATTACCTCTTTTTGTTAGAGGCTGATACTGATGATAACAGCCACCGTCAGGGAACTGGGTTGATGCTATATCAATTATTCTCTCTCTTGCCCTCTCCGGAATCTGGTGCACAAAACCTATCAGATCCTGATTGGAATCGCGGAATCCCATACCACGACCTATGCCGCTTTCAAAGAAAGACGCAGAGCGTGAGAAACAGAATGTAATCATACACTGATACTGATTCCAGATATTAACCATGCGGTTCAACCTATCATCGTCACTCCGGACAGTATATATCTGCAACAATTTATCCCAATAGTTACACAATTCAGCAAATGCGGCATCAACCTTTTCAACTGTATCAAGTTTTGCCAAAGTCTGTTTTGCACGCACCTTATTGATAATCCCCTTGCTTTCAAATTTCTCTTCTTGAGGATTTTCAACATAACCCAGAACAAAAATCAAATCCTTGCTCTCGCCTGCTGCCAGTTCCACCTCAATATAGTGCGATGCAATAGGAGACCAGCCATGCGCCACAGAATTGCGTGGTTTGCCTTCCAGCACCGTTTGCGGTTCATCAAATCCGTTATATAGTCCAAAGAAGGTCTCCCGATCTGTTTCAAAGCCCTGAACAGGAACATTAACAGAATAGTAGGCATAGTGATTTCTGCGCTCCTTATATTCTGTCTTGTGATATATGGTAGAACCATCTATTTCAACTTCTCCGGTAGAGAAATTTCTCTGGAAGTTTTCCATATCGGTAGCAGCATTCCATAGACACCACTCTACAAACGAAAACAGTTTTATGGTTCTCTTTTCATCCGAACTATTGGTAAGCGTCACCTTTTGTACCTCAGCCCAGGTCTTTAACGGCACAAAGTACAGCACGCTTGCTTCTATACCGTTTTTACTACCAACAATCTTTGTATAGTTCATACCATGACGGCATTCATAACTATCCAGTTTTGTCTTACAGGGTTTCCATCCCGGATTCCAGATATCCTTTCCATCGTTTATGTAGAAATATTTACCACCGCTATCCATTGGTACATTGTTATAGCGGTATCTGGTTATTCTGCGGAATTTTGCATCCTTACAAAACGAATAGCCACCTGCTGTATTAGATATCAGGCTAAAGAAATCTTCAGTTCCCAGATAGTTTATCCAGGGCCAGGGAGTACGTGGTTCTGTGATTACATACTCTCTGTTTATATCGTCAAAAAAGCCGTATTCCATTTTAAATCATCAAAAACAATTATTAATCTTCCAGTTTATTATACCAGTTCTTTTTCAGGATAATTGAACCTACCACTACACACATAACAGCCAGTCCCAAACCTACAAAGTCTTTTACTACCAGATAGATAGGTCCGGCAACCAATGCTGTCTGCCAAACTATACCTGCGGCTACATTAACCATATCCTTAACAAAGTTCTTATTCTCCTTGAAGTCAGGATGTTCTGCCATTACTTTCTCTTTTATTGGTTTCCAGAAGCCCCAAGGACGAGTTTTGTAGTAGAAGTTCTTCAATGTCTCTTCGTCAGTTGGCTCTGTGGTATAAGTTCCTACCAAACAGCCTATCACTGAGAAGAGAAGGATTATAGGGAAGTAGTATAGCGCCGAAACAGATCCCCACTGGTTGAAGAATGGTATCTGCGATAGCAACAGAGCAGGTATCAGGCCGAACACCATACCCCATGCGAAACCACGTGAATTGAATCTCCACCAGTGCCATTTCAGCACATTTGCTGCCACATAACTACCATACAGAGCATTTGTAACCCACTGTAGTATGCTGTTTACATCCTGTGCCAATACACCGAAACCAATACTGATAATAACAACCACAATTCCTACAATATAGTTGGCATTGGTTGCCTGTTTCGGAGTAGCCTGCGGCTTGAAATATTTAATGTAAATATCGTTCACAATATATGCCTGAGCCGCATTCAGTGTGCCTGCAAATGTTGACATAAATGCAGCAAGCAAACCAGCTACAAGCAGACCGGTCAAACCTGCAGGTATGCAGGAATGATTGATTATAGCCGGAAGTACCAATTCAAAGTCTATA
>JAGCKJ010000150.1 GCA_017647575.1 Bacteroidaceae bacterium
AACAGTATATTGCACTGTTCCGGAAAAATCCACAGATGGCAATAATGACTGCCATGTCTCCTGCTTGCTAATCTTCTTTAATTCTATCTGCTGATCAGCAACAATAATTGTAGGGTTTTCACTTACAGCAATTTCTATTGCGTTTTCTAAAGTCAACTTAATTACATTAGCCTGGTCATCGCCCTGTGCTTTGGCCATTGTAATCATCAACATCGCTCCCACCATCAGGAGCCATCTCTTTTTTAATTTCTTACTCATCACTGATTATAATTTTCATTACGGCTTACAAAGGTACTTATTAAACAATATAAACACAAAGTATGGCATATCAACAAGCAAAAAATTAAACATTATTAGCAATATAGACACCTTAATCAATAATGTAAATACTTTTTTTACATCTGTAAGTACACAAATGCAGCTATAACGACCTTAACAAATTCTACTTTTTGGATTTTTTCAGACGCCCACTCTTATGAAGAGCTTCCGCTATAATCCATTGGAGCTGACCGTTGATTGAGCGGAATTCATCTTCCGCCCATTTTTCAACAGCCTCCATTGTCTGTGCATCTATACGCAGCACAAAACTCTTATTTGGCTCCTTTGGCATAAAGCTGATTTATTAATGATGTAAAGTTCCCGCATTTACAACAGGCTGAGCTGATTCATCTGAACAGAGAACAACCAAAAGATTGCTAACCATCGCAGCCTTACGCTCTTCATCCAGTTCTACCACATCCTTATCGGCAAGCTGATCAATAGCCATCTTTACCATTGAAACGGCACCCTCCACTATCTTTTCGCGTGCTGAAATTATTGCATCAGCCTGCTGACGGCGCAACATAATTGCAGCAATCTCCGGAGCATACGCCAGATAATTGATACGAGCCTCTATCACCTCAATTCCGGCCATCTTAAGACGTTCGGCAAGTTTCTGTTCAAGTTCATCATTTATTTCGTCAGCATTTGAACGCAGGCTCAGTTCTCCTTCGATAACAGAATTGTTGTCGTATGCATAATTACCTGCCACCTGACGCAATGCAGCATCACTCTGCACAGCAACAAAGTTTGCAAGAGCCTCCATACGAGAATCACTCATCAAGGCATTCACATCAGCCTGAGCCTTACCATTGGTTGTTGTAACCACCATTTGTTTTGGTGCATCAATATTGAATATCGCCTTATATATCTCATTTGCCTTTACCTTCCACACCAGAACCAGACCTATCATTATTGGATTACCCATTTTATCATTAACCTTTATTGGATCTGCATTCAGATTTCGTGCACGGAGCGACAATTTCTTAACAGTCATAAAAGGATTCACCCACCAGAAACCCTCCTGAAGCAGGTTACCTTTGTATTTTCCAAAGAAGAGCAGTACCCTTGCCTGATTCGGCTCAATAACCATCAGACCAAAGAACATAACAAAAGCGACCAGTGTTCCAATAATAGAGAGAATTATTGTCAGAACCTGAGCCAAAATAAATCCATAAACACTAGCCGCAATGATTGCAAGCGTAACAAACAACATCAAGAAGCCATTAGCCTTAAAGCCCTTGTACTCAAAATTTAAATTCTTTTCCATATTTACAAGTATTATAGTGATATCATTTTGATAGCACAAAGGTAGGCATTAATATTTTATTCATCCAAATATTTTCCCGATTATTTACACAAAACGTACCCGAAGAAAAGCTTATAATTATTCAATTTGCTACTTTTTTACTATTTTTTTGAACATTTTTATACAGGTTTCGATTTTTATCAGTACTTTTGCAACTGAATTTGAGAATTAAAGAAACAAATAGTTATACAAAACGAGAATTTTAAATCATTATGAGAGTTGATGACGTATTGAACAACCTTATGCAGCGTTTCCCAGGACAGCCTGAATATTTCCAGGCCGTTAACGAGGTACTGCACTCTATTGAGGGTGAATACAACAAACACCCTGAGTTTGAAGAATGCAATCTGATTGAGCGTTTCTGTATTCCAGACAGAATCCACATCTTCCGTGTTACATGGCAGGCAGACGATAAATCTATCCACACAAACCTTGGATATCGCGTTCAGCACAGTAATGCTATCGGTCCTTACAAAGGTGGTATCCGTTTCCATCCATCTGTAAACCTCAGCATTTTGAAATATCTTGCATTTGAGCAGACTCTTAAAAACTCACTGACAACATTACCAATGGGTGGTGCAAAGGGTGGTTCAGACTTCAACCCAAAAGGCAAATCAGAAGCAGAAGTAATGCGTTTCTGTCATGCTTTCATGCAGGAGTTGTGGCGCCACATCGGCCCTGAAACTGACGTTCCAGCTGGTGATATAGGCGTAGGTGGTCGTGAAGTTGGTTACATGTTCGGTATGTACAAAAAGCTCACTCAGACATTTACCGGTACTTTGACAGGTAAAGCATTGTCATTTGGTGGTTCACTTATCCGTCCTGAGGCTACCGGTTACGGTAACATTTACTTCCTGCAGGAAATGCTTGCTACACGCGGCGAAACTCTTGAAGGCAAAAAATGTTTGATTTCAGGTTCAGGTAACGTAGCTCAATATACAGCAGAAAAAGTTCTGCAGTTAGGTGGTAAAGTTCTTACAATGTCCGATTCAGATGGTTACGTTTATAACCCAGACGGTATTACACGTGAACAGCTCGACTGGATTATGGATCTGAAGAACGTACGTCGTGGCAGAATCTCTGAATTTGCTGAAGAATTCGGTTTGAAGTATGTTGCAGGTGTTCGCCCATGGTATGAAAAAGGTGACATCGCTCTGCCATCAGCTACCCAGAACGAAATTAACGAAGAAGAGGCAAAAGCTTTGGTTGCAAACGGCATTATAGCAGTATCAGAAGGTGCGAACATGCCTTCACGTCCAGAAGCTATCCGCGTATTCCAGAATGCTAAGATTCTGTATGCTCCAGGTAAGGCTGCAAACGCAGGTGGTGTATCAGTTTCAGGTCTTGAAATGACACAGAACTCAATCAAGCTTGGTTGGAGTAAGGACGAAGTTGATGAAAAGTTGCACAGCATTATGCGTAACATCCACAATGCTTGCGTACAGTATGGTACAGAAGCTGATGGTTACATCAACTACGAAAAGGGTGCTAACGTATCTGGTTTCATGAAGGTAGCAGATGCTATGATGAAACAGGGTGTTGTATAATACACTACATATACAATAAAGAAGGTCCGTTTTCAAAGCGGACCTTTTTTATATCTATTTAAACCATTTCTCTACAACCATCTCCAGATACCTGTTGGTTATATCGGGATTCATACGATCAGGAACAAACACGTCATGTATCTTCAGATCATTTGTTAAAACAAAGAAGTGAGGAACACCAGCAGCATCAATAGGAAGCTCCATATTCAAAACATTAAGTTTTTTCATTTCATTTTCACCGTATGAAACAACCACAGAGTTATTTATCTGTTCACTACTCTCTACATCTTTCATTATAGCTATAGAAACATTCTTTTTATCCGCAAAAGTCTCTACAATCTTTTGATATGCATATTCCACACAGGCTTCGCAGTCATATTCATTAAATCGTAATACAAAATAGTATGATACCGAATTATTAAATATAGTAGAAAGAGGTTTCTCCGTTTTATTGGCTACATCATAGATTTTGGCCCCGTCCAACGTTATATCATCATTCATAAGCATAACTTCAAAGCCCGATTGATATGAAAGAAGAGACTCTTCTGTCATATTCTTAGCCATAGGATAAAATGATTCGTTAGACTGTCTTAACTGCCCCAACAAATAGAGCACAACCACTGCCATAAAGGCAAACAACAAAATTAAAGGTAATTTTTTCATACGTATTGATATTTTAAATTTATAAAAAAACGAGGGCTGAGATTACCATATAAGTACGCTCAACCCTCGTGTGTTCATATAATCAAATATTAATCATTAAGCAACTGAACCAAGAATTCATCCAAATCCTTATCCAAGCCCTCCATAAGTGTCTGTGACACCAATGCTGTATCATCGTCCACAAGCATGAGTTCATAATAAGTCTCTTTCTCTTCATCTACCATTACAAAAGAAAAAGGTTTCCAGATGGCAAGTTTTTCCAATGATTCACAATTGTCTATCTTTTGCAAAATCTTCCTTAACACCTTCTCCATTTCCGTATAGAAAGTATCTTCAGGAATTTCAGCCAGCTGTTTAACAGGAATCACCGCCAGATCTTCGTCATCGTCGTATATTTTCAGTTCAGCACTATCACGCAATGGTTGCAGATAGATATCAGTTACAATTGCATTATCGGCAGTCTGTCTGTATTTAGACAATGAACCTTCTACAGCATCGGCAAGAGTGTTCAAAAGAGATTCATTAAGCTTCATAGCCATTATATTGAATTATTACATATTCTTTCCGTGACAATTCTTATACTTTTTACCGCTTCCGCAAGGACAAGGATCGTTACGACCAGGAGCCTTATCAACTCTGATTGGTTCACGCACCTGATTTCTTGTATCACGCTGAGCTGCAGCTGTCTGATTTGGATCACTCAAATCGGCTTTGCTTTCGTTATACTGTCTGCGCTGCTGACGTGTCTGAGCAGGAGCCTCGCGTACTCTGTTTGGATCTGGTTCAGGAACCTGACCACGCATAAGTATTGACACTGTCTGGTCATTCATCTTATTGACCATATTGTCAAACAGAGTTACAGATTCAAGTTTGAATATCAACAACGGATCTTTCTGTTCGTAGCTTGCGTTCTGCACAGAGTGTTTAAGTTCATCAAGTTCACGCAGATTTTCTTTCCAGCATTCATCTATTGTATGCAATAATATTGCCTTCTGGAATGCCTTAACAACCTCCTTACCCTCCGATTCGTATGCAGCCTTCAGATTACATGGTATCTGATAAATTCTGCGACCGTCTTCAATTGGAATAAGAATATTTTCAAATCTATCACCCTGTTCTTCGAAGACACGTTTAATAACAGGATATACAACCTGAGCCATCCTATCGCTCTTACGCTTGTAGTTCTCCATTGCAGCATTAAATATCTTATCTGCAATTTCATCCTGCTTCATTTTTGCAAATTCTTCTTCTGTAAAAGGAGTTTCCATTGCCAACACCTTAAAGAGCTCCATCTGAAGTGTTTCATAATCAGCACAATTTTCTGCTGCATTTGAACATCTGTCCCAGATCATATTGGCAATATCCATACCTATACGTTCACCCATCACTGCGTGACGACGTTTCTCATAAATAACAGTACGTTGCTTATTCATTACATCGTCATATTCAAGCAAGCGTTTACGAACACCAAAGTGGTTCTCTTCTACCTTCTTCTGTGCCTGCTCAATACGCTTTGTAATGAAGCTGTTTTCTATCATTTCATCCTCTTCCAGACCCATCTTATCCATCAGCGGAGCAATTCTGTCGGAACCGAACAGACGCATCAGATTATCTTCAAGAGAGATAAAGAATACTGATGAACCCGGATCACCCTGACGACCGGAACGACCTCTTAACTGTCTGTCAACACGACGGCTTTCATGACGTTCTGTACCTACAATGGCCAAACCTCCGGCAGCTTTTACTTCTGGAGATAGTTTGATATCAGTACCACGACCTGCCATGTTGGTGGCTATGGTAACTGTACTGCGCTGACCAGCCTTTGCTACGATATCGGCCTCCTTCTGGTGTAACTTAGCATTAAGCACATTATGTTCTATCTTGCGCATTGTAAGCATACGACTCAGCTGTTCGCTAATTTCTACCGATGTTGTACCAACCAAAACTGGGCGACCCTCTTCTACCAAACGTACCACCTCTTCTATAACAGCCTTATACTTTTCACGTTTTGTTTTGTAGATACGGTCGTTCATATCATTACGTGCTATAGGCTTATTTGTAGGAATAACAACCACATCCAGTTTGTAGATATCCCAAAATTCACCTGCTTCTGTTTCGGCAGTACCTGTCATACCTGACAGTTTGTGATACATACGGAAATAGTTCTGCAAAGTAATGGTAGCAAATGTCTGAGTTGCAGCCTGAACCTTCACACGTTCTTTTGCCTCAATAGCCTGATGCAAGCCATCACTGTATCTACGGCCCTCCATTATACGTCCGGTCTGTTCGTCCACAATCTTTACCTGTCCATCTTCTGTCACAATATATTCAACATCCTTTTCGAACATTGCGTATGCCTTCAGAAGCTGGTTTATAGTGTGAATTCTTTCACTCTTAACAGCATAATTTGTAAGCAGTGCATCCTTCTGAGCCAATTTCTCTTCATTTGACAATCCTTTGCTCTCCAATTCAGAAAGTTGAGATGCAATATCAGGCAAAACAAAGAAATCTGCCTCCTGCTGTGAACCGCTTATAAGTTCAATACCTTTATCTGTAAGATCGACACTATTTAGCTTTTCATCAATTACAAAATACAATGGTTCAACAGCTTCAGGCATACGTCTGTTCTGCTGCTCCATGTAGATTTCCTCGGTCTTTTGCATTCCAACCTTAATGCCCGGTTCGCTCAAGAACTTAATAAGAGCCTTATTCTTTGGAAGAGCTTTAAAGCTACGGAACAATGACAGGAAACCTTCAGCAACTTCGTCCTGATTATCGGACATCACCTTTTTTCTTGCTTCAGCCAGATATTGTGTAGCAAGTCTCTTCTGAGCTTCAAAGAGCTGCTCTACCTGAGGACGCAACTGTTCAAACTGCTGATCTTCTCCTTTTGGTACAGGACCAGAAATAATAAGAGGAGTACGAGCATCATCAATCAACACTGAATCGACCTCATCCACAATTGCATAATTATGCCCACGCTGCACTAGTTCATCAGGTCTTGATGCCATATTGTCACGCAGATAGTCAAAGCCGAATTCATTATTTGTACCAAATGTAATATCAGCACGATATGCATTTCGGCGAGCTTCTGAGTTGGGCTGATGCTTATCAATACAATCTACTTTCAATCCATGGAACATATAGAGTGGCCCCATCCATTCAGAGTCACGCTTTGCAAGATAATCATTCACAGTAACAACATGTACACCATTACCTGTCAGAGCATTAAGGAATACCGGCAATGTAGCAACCAGAGTTTTACCCTCACCGGTTGCCATCTCGGCAATCTTTCCTTTGTGAAGTACAACGCCACCAAACAGCTGAACATCGTAATGAATCATATTCCAGATTGTCTCATTACCGCCTGCTACCCAATGGTTTTGCCAGATAGCCTTATCGCCTTCAATACGGACAAAGTCCTTGGTTGTAGCCAGATAACGGTCAAATTCTGTTGCAGTTACCTCTATCTCTTCATTATTTGTAAAACGTTTTGCTGTCTCTTTGATAATTGAGAAAACATCAGGAAGAACTTCATCCAGAA
>JAGCKJ010000151.1 GCA_017647575.1 Bacteroidaceae bacterium
ACTTAAATCATTTCAGACAGGAGACCATATAGTTCTGTTAGACGATAAAGGTGCGCATTACACTTCTGAAGAACTTGCAACTTGGGTGGATAAGCGAACTATGCAATCAAACAAAAGAGTGGTGTTTGTTATAGGAGGACCGTATGGTTTCTCTAAAGAGGTATATGCCAAAGCAAATGAAAAGTTATCGCTATCTAAAATGACCTTTTCGCACCAGATGGTGAGGCTGATATTTGTAGAACAGCTATATAGGGCATATACTATTATAAAAGGTATTCCTTATCATCATATTTAATACTCTATGTCAAAGGCAATGGGAAGATGGTCACTGTAGCCATTCTGATATCTGTAACCATTAAAGTTTCTGAATGGCTTTTTGCCTCCGTACTTTGTATCATCTTCAAGTAAAAAGTCGAAATTGCAGATTCTTGCATTTGTTGCCGAAAGACATCCCAGTTCATTTGTAAAACTGCCGGATACAATCAGCTGGTCATAGGTATCCCATTCTCCGTTGTATCTGTAACTGCCATCAGGACAATTGTCAAGTAGTGTAACCAGTTCATCGTCCTTTAAGTAATAAGCTCTGTCAGATGATTTGGCTCTAAGAATATCTCTTATTGATGCAGATTCACAACCATCGTTCATATCGCCCATAACAATAATGTATGGCTTTCTGCGGGATTTAGTAACCTGATTTACAGAACTGTTCAGAACTTTGGCTGCTTCCGCTCTCAGAGGGTCACTCTCATTAACACCTCCCAGGCGGCTTGGCCAGTGGCATACATATATATCGACCGTATCGCCGGTAGCTACTCTGCCAGTAACGTGCAGAATATTTCTTGTTGTTTTACCGTTGATAGGCCTGATGTTTACTTCAAGCTCTTCCGATTTAATCAGACGGAAATAGCTCTTCTTGAAAATCAGGGCGACGTCAATGCCACGTGCGTCTTTCGATTCGGTAACAACAAAACTGTAACCGATATGTCGTAAGGGTGAACGTTCCGTTAAATCTTTGATTACCGTTTCATTCTCTATTTCACAAAGACCGATTATCTCCGGAGAATTCTCCTGGTCTATAGCTACCAATGTCTGGGAAATATGCTCTAATTTGTTCCAGTACTTTGAGCTGTTCCAGCGCCTGTCACCTTCGGGAGTAAATTCATCGTCATTTGTTGCCGGGTTATCAACTGTGTCAAAAAGGTTCTCTACGTTGTAGAATGCAACTGTCATTTTCTCCTGTCCGGAAATGTTGGCAGACAGGATGATTGATAATGAGAGAAGTAATAACTGTTTTTTCACGATTCTGTTGTTTTTATAATGTTGATTGATGTTTGTTATCTGTATTGGTAGCATCCGGCGTCAGGACTTGTGTCTGTGGGCCGTGCAATGTCGTCAATGTCTTTGAGGTAATACACCACCTGCGCTTTATCAGCTATGTTTCGTGCAGATGAAAGAGAATCTAACCTGAAATCAAAGCAGTAATCTCCATCGGCTATGTGTTTGAACTGCTTAATGCCTGAAATAGAGGCGTCAGGATTGTCAAAAACGCATTTTTCAAATGCATTGTTTGTTGTGTCGGATGTTAATACCAGAGAGTGGGAAATCTTGTATTGGGACACTGCAATGGTATCTCCGTTGATGGAATCTGATAATGATGTTGCAAATTCGTTACTTGATGTTCCTGTTATAATGCAGTTTGTGAATTCAGCATTTTGTAGTGGGTATGGGATTTCGTTGCCTTTGTTGGTAATGAATACCGATTCGCTGCGCATACCCCAGAGATAAAAGTTGGCAATGGTGCAGAATGTGAATCTGTGTATGCCTCCGTTTATGTTTATACAGTTTCCTCCTGCATTTGCAATCAGTGAATTGGCTGTTTCGGTGTAGCAATTCGTTAACTGGAGCGCATTGCCGGTAGTGTTGTGTATCTTTGAAGAGAGTATAGACAGTTTTAGAAGTTCAGTATCCGAACTGTCTGCCTTTATGCCAAAGTTTCCATTTCTGATATCACAATATTCAAAACTGTTACCATAGCTGGATGATGTGATATGAATGCCCTGCCATTGATCTGACAGAAGGTCGTACGGCAGATCGTCAAAAAGCTTGTCTGTTCTTCCTCCCCGAAAGTGTATCAGGCTGTCAACTGTTCCAGCAGCTGTTATCTTTCCATCTATTACAAGCTTTGCATTGTTGTGGAAATATAGCTGCACACCAGGTTGTAGAGTTAATTCTGCATTTTCCGTTACAACCAGGCTGTCATATACGTAGTAAGGATATTCAGCAGAAAGTATGGTGTCAGAAATGATTGTTTTACCCTTGTAAATAATCACATCCTGACCGTATGCCATAAGAATAACCTGTTGCTGTGTTCCGCTTTCTAACATAAAGATAATGGAATCACACACCGGTTGGGGTGATGCGTGGTTTAGCTTGTTCAGATTAGCAGATACAAAACAATACAGGCTGTCATTATTCCTTATCTCCATGTCGTGAAAGCTATGACCGCTGTTTCCGTCTATGTTTATCTTAAACGGGCTCTTGTCTCCTCCGGCAAGATATGCATCAAACCTCAGCCCAAATTTGTGTCGGTTGTATAGTTTCAATTGACTGGTTGGAGTGGCAATGGATGTGAAAACAGTATCGAATGAAATGGTATCCTCAGAAAAATTCAACCTGTAATGTGGACTGGTAGTGGTGCGATAATCGTCAGTACATCCTGTAAAAATCAGAATGACTGTGGTAATCAGTGTTATAAGAAAAAATCTAAGATGCTTCATATATATCCTGCAAATATCAGAACATTGCTAATGTTTTGTAAAGATAACGATAATATGCTGATGTTATTGCTTCTTTGTTAAAAGTAGATGCATATATATTAAAAAAACGGGAAACTTGCATTATCTGCGCTTTGCTTTTAGTATTTTTGCATTTAAAATGCGGAGAAGTTTCTGTATTTTAAAATATGTGAATTATTTATGTGGAGAAAATTTTGTGGCTTAATGCTGAAATTGTTGGGATGGAAGGCCGGTGAACCCAAAGTACCAGAACCTAAGTGTATCATATTGGGAGTTCCTCATACATCATTTTGGGATTTTATTGTTTCCTACTTTTATTATACATCAGTGGGGGGTAATGCACGCTGTATGATTAAAAAAGAGTTGTTCTTTCCTCCGTTAGGATGGATATTGAAGGCTATGGGTGGCATTCCTGTAGATAGAAAGAATTCTACAAATCTTATAAGAAGCGTTATCAATAACTGTAAGGAGATGGATGATTTCCATCTGGCTATTGCTCCGGAGGGAACACGCAAGGCGGTAAGAAGATGGAAAACTGGTTTTCATACCATCGCAAGACATGCAGATATTCCTGTATATATGGGTTATTTTGACTGGAACAGGAAGGTTGTGGGACGTGGTCAGAAGATAGAACTTACTGACGATGCCGCTGCCGATTTAAAGCGTATCCAGCAGATGTATGAAGAGATGAATCTAGGCGCTAAACATCCAGAACAATACAAAACCCGTTAATCTTATTAATATGCTATTTAAAAGACATCGATTTAAAACATTAGCAGATCTGTTTGAGTATTCTACATCCACTTATGCAAAATGTGAGGTTTCATCATTTGTAGAGGGTGGACAACAATATACATTCAGTCAGTTTAAGGACAGATGTGACAATATATCCCGTATCCTTTCAACATTTGGCATAGGTGCCTATGACAAGGTGGCTATTTTATCGGAAAACATGCCTAACTGGGCTGTTGCTTTCTTCTCACTTACAGCTTACGGTCGTATAGCTGTTCCTATGCTTCAGGAAATATCATCCAACGAGGTTAGAAATATCATCCAGCATTCAGAATCAAAAGCCATCTTTATATCTCAGAAACAGCTTCATAAACTGGAAGAAGATGTTATGGATAAGCTTAATCTGGTTATAGATATTGAAACCTTTGAATTTATCAAGGTTAAGGATACATCATATACCTGCGATGGAAGAGTAACAATACCGACTCCTCTGGATACTGCGGCAATTATCTATACATCAGGAACAACAGGAAATGCCAAAGGGGTAATGTTGTGCCACAAGAACTTCTGCGCGAATGTTCTGGAGGCATGGAAAGCTCAGAAAATCAGGAAGAGAGATGTGTTTATGTCAATACTGCCTATAGCTCATACTTACGAAATGAGTATAGGTATGATATATCCGTTCGCCACAGGTGCAAAGGTCTATTATCTTCAGAAGATGCCAACACCAACAGTTCTGGTGAATGCTCTGAAAAGGGTAAGACCAACAGCTATGCTTTCTGTACCTCTTATCATTGAAAAGATGTATAAGACAAGTATTGTGCCAACCATAGAATCGAGTAAGTTCCTGCAGTATCTTCAGAAGAGTATTCCCTGGTTGCTGCATCTGTTAGTTGGAATGAAACTTAAGAAGACCTTTGGTGGCAGAATCAAGTTCTTTGGAATAGGCGGAGCTAAACTGGATCCGGTAGTGGAAGAGTTCCTTGGAAAGATTCATTTCCCATACGCTATAGGTTACGGACTTACTGAAACTGCACCTTTGATTTGTAATGCAAGCCCATTCAAAACTGCAGTAGGTAGTACCGGTATTGCTGCATACGGAGTGCAGATAAGACTGGAGAATGTTAATTCAGTAATAGGAGTTGGCGAACTGGTTGTTAAGGGCGACAATGTGATGCTGGGCTATTATAAGGATTTCAATAGAACCAGAGAGGTCCTTTCAAAGGATGGCTGGTTCCATACCGGCGACTTGGCTTCTGTAGATAAGAAGGGAAGATACTACATTAAGGGACGTATGGGAACTGTAATAATAGGTTCATCAGGTGAAAATATCTATCCGGAAGAGATTGAGAGCGTAATTAACAATATTGAGAATGTTACGGAATCGTTAGTGGTTCAGAGATCGGGTAATCTGGTGGCTCTTGTAAGATATAACGAAAATGTTATAGACTGGAATCTAGAAGGGCAGGATAAGTTTATCGCAGATATGGAGCAGAGAAAAAAGGCTATACTTGAGATGGTTAATTCAAGAGTAAGCAAGTTCTCAAAAATTAATTCTGTTGAGATTCAGAAAGAGCCGTTTATCAAGACTGCAACACATAAGATTAAGAGATTTTTATACGAAAAATAACAGATTTGTATGGACAATACAAAAAGAGAGCACTTTGGAAGTCATCTAGGAGTACTTCTGGCAATGGCGGGTGGAGCTATTGGATTAGGTAATATGTGGCGTTTCCCATATCTGGTGGGAAAGAATGGTGGCGCTGCATTCATACTGGTCTATCTTATTTTTGTGGTTTTTCTGTGTCTGCCTATATTAATATCGGAATATGCTATAGGACGACGGACACAAAAAAATGCTTTTGGAGCATTCAGAGCTCTCTCCAAAAATAAGAACTGGAGTCTGATAGGTGTCTTTGCCGTGCTTGCAGCTGTATGTGTGTTGTCTTTCTACTGTGTGGTTGGTGGATGGTCTGTAAAGTATCTGGTTGAATCGCTGAAATTTAATATGCCACAGCTTGATTCTTCCTATTTCAATGGTTTTATATCGTCAAGTATCTCTCCTGTAATTTATACTTTGATTTTTCTTGGTATGACGGGTGGAGTTCTGGTACTTGGTATTCAGAATGGTATAGAGCGTTTCTCAAAAGTGATGATGCTGGTACTATGCGTATTAATTGTATTGATAGCAGTTCGTTCTGTCACTCTGCCAGGTTCATCAGAGGGTATCAAGTATCTGTTTGTACCTGATTTGAATGCCCTGGACGGTAAGGCGGTACTGGAGGCTTTGGGACAGTCGTTCTTCTCACTGAGCATAGGTTGCGGAACTGTATTGACCTACGGATCGTATGTTAATAAAAATGAAAATATAATTGCATCATCATTAAAGGTCGCAATGTTTGATACCGCATTCGCGATGATAGCAGGTGTTGCAATAATACCTGCAGTATTTGCAATTGCCTATATGCATGGAGCAACTCCTGAAATTGGAGCAGGTCCGGGATTGGTATTTATAACACTTCCTTCGGTCTTTAATGAGATGCCTATGGGAGGCTTTGTTGCAGTTCTCTTCTTTGCAACCTTGTTGATTGCTGCCATAACATCAGCCATATCGTTGATGGAGACATTTGTGACATACGAAATTGAGGAGTGGAAGGTGTCACGCAAAAAAGCGGTCTGGATAGCCTTTGCTATCTGTTCAGTGCTGGGAATATTCTGCTCTTTGTCACAAGGAGTACTTTCCGGAGTGAAACTTTTTGGCCAGAATATATTTGATTTCTTTGATAAGTTATCGGCAAATGTATTGATGACCGGCGGTGGACTGCTACTGGTTCTGTTTGTGGGCTGGTCTATGAAGAAAGAGGATTATATAGACGAACTAAGCAATGGACATACCAATAATGTGCCGCTTTGGCTGCTCTCCACAATATATTATCTGGTAAAGTTTGTAGCTCCTGTAACTATAGTAGTGGTAGCTTTGGCAAACTTTATTCTTTAGAGAAGAGTTTTCTCAGGCTAAAGTAGATTGAAGCCTGTAACTTAAATAATGAAAAGCATTTAAAGTATATGTAGCCGAACTTGCGTCTTAACTTTTTAGGCAGCAGTGCGGCTTCAATACTATCATAACTGTTCCTGATAATGTATTTTATGGTGCGGTCATCACTTTTATTGAACAGCTTCTTGTTGTTAATGTATAATCCGTAAGTACCTACAAAGTTAATCCATCGTTCACGTTCAAAGAGCGCAATTATATCGCCGTTCTGTTTCTCCTTTATCAGGCTGTTCTTCATGCTGATGTTTGCCTCTAAAAGGTCGAATCTTCTGATAGAAACTTTGTGAGTCATCTCGTTCTGATGCTGCCTGTAATAATAGATGCCGTCGCATCTGCCTACGTTCTGTGAATGGAGGTAGTGTAATCTTGTGGTGTTGTCATCGCTGTATAATCTGCAGCAATCATCGAACGGATAACTTCTGTATAGCTCTGATTTACAGAGATACAATCCATGTATAGACCAGTCCAATGATAATTTAAAGGCCTCTTCACCACTCCATAACTCCTGGTTAGAGCGCATGGGATAGGGAGCCTGCTCATTATCTGTATCATTTGAATACATCAAGGAAAAGAGGACGGAATCAATAGTTCCATTGCTCTCAATTACATTGACTGCACTCTCTATGGCATCTTCAGAAAGCCAGTCATCGCTGTCGAGCATGGTTATGTATTTACCGGTAGCTACAGCAAGACCATGATTTCTGGCTTTTGCCTGTCCTGAATTACGCTCCATCTGCAATATACGAATACGTTTATCCTTTGCGGCATACTCTTTTAAGATGGAGAGAGTATTATCAGTTGATACATCGTCTATGCAGATTATCTGTAAATCAGTATATGTTTGCGATAATAATGAATCTAAAGCCCTAGCAATATATTTCTCTGAGTTATAGGCTGCCATCAGCACTGAAACTGTATTCATAACCTTAATTTTTTCTTGATTTTTTCAATGATTGTATGTAAAAACGTGGTGTGCTTCTGAAGATAATAGATTGATATGGCTGTAGATATCAGCAGAAGTATTCCTCCGGTAATCCAATAGGCCAGTCCCTCAGTAAAGATGGTAATCAATAGAGTGGATACAATAAGCGGAGCCTGAACAAAGAATACTTTGAACGTAAGTGTTGATGCGGTAAATCCATATCTTAAATATGTGATGGTCCATACTATAATCCAGTCAAGCAGTCCGGCTATAGCCAGGGCAATGCCTGTGAACTGTAACCCACCAATTCTGAATCCTATGATTACGGAAAGAACCAGAACAACATCGTATAAAAACTCCTGTAAAAGGAATGTTTTGGAATCTCCTTTTGCAAGTGAAATATATGCAACCGGTTGTGTCATAGCTTTAGTGGCGAGGCTTAAAACTGCAAACTTTGCCATCGGCACAGAATCTGAAAACTTTGATGTAGTAAGTATAATGACAACAATAGGTAGAAAGAGAATAAATGCAACAACCATTGGTGACAACAACAGGGATGTTACCTGAATCTGACTGTTCGCCAGGCTGTTAATCTTCTCTTTACATGAATTGACAGTAGAAAGTCTTGGGAAGTATTCTGCTTCCATTGCAGAAAATACGAACATGCCAAGATATGTTACAAGCATATATCCGGTGCTGTATATACCTGTGATTTCCGCATTTCCATAGTTCATCAGATAGTTTGCAATTATAGAAAAAGCACCTGCTCCAAAGAATGAAGCCAATGTGAAATAGATTCCAAGCCTGATGGTTTCAAAACCATCGCTGAGAATGCTTTTCTTTAGTGTTATTCTGTATGGGAATGCTTTGAATGAATATATACATGTTACCAAAGTTGATGTGAAAGAGACCAGAAAGAGTGATGGAACAAGTCCCATAAGTTTGTATCTCCAGAATAGTGGTACTGATATACAGAATGTGGCCACTATGGTAATAAGCTGTATTAAGGCAATCTGCTTAAGTTTTCTTGTCCCCTTTAATATAGCTGTCTCGCAGCCGTTAATTGCAGAAAAGGCTATGGTTGGCGATAACAGGATAAATGCCAATGTATATCCTTTGTCTCCATCAAAAGACCAAAGACTTAGAAGTTTGGAGAATACAAAGCAGACAAAAAAACCAAAAATGGCAGTCAGCAATCCCCAGCTTCTGGTCATACAGATGGTCCTTTCTACCTCTGATTTGTCTTCTGCGTCATAGTATTCTGATATCTTTTTTACGGCGCTGAATGAGAGACCCAGATCTGTAGTGCTTTTTACAAAGTTTAAGGTTCTGTTATATGTTTCATTGATACCAAATCCGGTAGGGCCCAGAAAGATGGAGACAAGTTTGGTCCTGATTACAGTAATCAGTGTTATAATACCCTGTACGCCTCCAAATAGCCCTGTGTACTTGATAATTCTGTCGTAGGAATTCTCTTTTTCCTTCATAACTGCGAAGATAATGAATGGCTGGCTGAGAACAAAATATGGATAGTTGTTTTTAAGACAAGCGGATATAAATATGTTGAATAGTTGCCGTTTTAGCCAATATTGATTAATTTTGCGCAGTTTTTTTTTATTAAATATGTACGAACATCTACTTCAGTTAGATACGTTGAATATGAATTTCAACCAATTCGGCGCAAAGTTAATCGGACTCTTCCTTGCTCTGGTTATGTATGGCGTTGCATTGGGTATGAAACCTCACTTTTTCAAAACCATTTTTTACAAACCCCGTTCACTATTTATCGGACTACTTTGTCAATGGTTGATATTGCCGGTAGCTACTTTCCTGCTTGTTCTGCTGACCAGAAATATTCTGACCCCGATGGTTGCCATGGGTCTCTTGATGGTAGCATCATGCCCTGGTGGCGCAGTTTCAAATTTTATGGCTTCGCATGCAAAAGGAAATCCGGAATTGTCCGTAACGATGACAACAATAACTACATTGGCGGCACCGATATTTACTCCTCTTAATTTTGCTATATGGGGCGGTTTGTATGTTAAGTATTTTGCATCATCAGCAAGTTCAGTATTGCGTACGCTGGCAATCCCAACAGAACAGCTGTTTATAGCAGTGGTGGGAATAATTGGAATTCCGGTGTTGCTTGGACTTCTGACTACAAGGTATGCTCCGGCACTCTCTACTAAGCTGAAAGTGTTGATGAGATATCTTTCAATTGCATGTTTTGTGGCTATTGTTTCAATATTGGTAGCAGACAATCTGCAGTTGTTTACAAAGTATATCAAGTATGTGTTTATAATAGTGCTGTTCCATAACCTGATAGCTCTTTTAATAGGATATGTAGCTTCAACAGCTGGAAAGATATCCGTTAAAGACAGACGTTCTGTAACTCTGGAGACAGGAATCCAGAACTCAGCATTAGGCCTTTTGCTACTCTCTAATCCCAATGTTTTTCCTCCAGAATTGGCAAATGGAGGTATGGCTTTTGTTGTAGCATGGTGGGGTGTATGGCACATTATTTCAGGATTGATTTTATCAACTTGCTTCAGACGTTCCGGTAACAGAAATCAAAAGTGATTGTTAACTATTAACTATGGGTAAAAAGATACAAGATACAGGATGGTTTTATTATTTTCTCAAGGAGTTTTGTGTTGATCCTATTTTGAGAAGTTCATACAGAAAATATCAGGTAGAAGGAAAGGAAAATCTGCCAAAGGATGGTTGCGTGATATGGGGTTCAAACCATACCAATGCCCTGATGGATCCATTGGTCCTATTAGCGACAACCAGGGCACCTAAGGCTTTTATTGCCCGTGCAGATATATTTAAGAAAAAAACTATCGTCAAAATCCTGACATTCCTGAAGATGATTCCGATATACAGGATTCGCGATGGTTTTGATTCATTGAAGAAGAATGATGAAACAATAAAGCGTGCAGCCGAAATAATGGGTAGTGGAGTGCCACTGATTATCTTTCCAGAGGCTACACACAGAACAAAACACTCTTTGCTTAAATTAGGTAAGGGAATATTTCATATACCATTTTCACTTTATGAGAAGGGCGACAGAAGCAAACCCGTATATATTCAGCCGATAGGTGTGGATTATGGAGATTATTTCCGTTTCCGTTCTTCGGTACTGATAAGGTTTGGTAAACCTGTAAATGTAACAGAGTTCCTGGATAAGAATAGTGAACTGACACAGCCGGTTCAGATGCAGATGTTAAGGGAAGTTCTGACTGAAAGGATGTCTGAACTGATAGCTTTTGTTCCTGACAATGAAGATTACGATGCTATCTGGGAATATGCAAAACTGAAATCAAATAACGAAGGTTATTATAATAATGCTCTGGAAGTAGTTGAGAAAGAGAACGGCAAGCCTTTAAGAGGATTGTTAAAGAGACA
The DNA here is from genome assembly GCA_017647575.1 of Bacteroidaceae bacterium. Taxonomy (GTDB): domain Bacteria; phylum Bacteroidota; class Bacteroidia; order Bacteroidales; family Bacteroidaceae; genus Colenecus. The sequence goes on from JAGCKJ010000151.1 coordinate 10,910, forward strand.
GGCAGTTAACAGATATGCCATTAAAGAGGCTTTGAGATTAAAGGATGAAAATCCTGAAGAGGCGCAGAAGCTATTCCAGAAAATAGATGCATTAAGATTGTGGCGTCTTCAGAATGGCGTTTCGGTATATTCTGTTGCAAGTGACAACATCAAAAGAGATGTAGTGGTAAAAACATTGCTTTTACTAATAGGTATGCCTTACTATCTCTTCTCAATGGTAGTAAGTCTATTGATTTGGTTGCCTTCGTTGTTTATTATCAGTAAAATAAAGGATGATGCCTTCTACAATTCAGCCCGTTTCTGTGTAAAGCTGGCTACATATCTGCTTTCATTGATAATCTGGGCAATCATCTTCTTTAATATGTTTACAACAACATGGGCTGCTGTGGTGGCTTTACTTGCTGTAGTACCGGCTCACTCATACTTTATAGAGTTCAGCGAATATCTGCGCAAATGTGTTTCAGACTGGAGATGGATGATTAAAGGTAAAAGAGCACCGAAGCTGTAATCCAGCAGCGATACCAAATAAAAAATGTGACTGATGATTCAGCCACATTTTTTTATTTGATTGTTATGGGGTATTATTCAGCCCAAGGCATCCATTTCTTGTAGTCAACATCCTTCAATGTTTCGTCCACATAGGTAACGATTGTGTTAGCTTCCTTACCCAACAGGAACTTATCAACGAAAGCTTCTACTTCAGGATACTGGCTCTGAGGTAGTGCGCAGTGCATGTGGCCACCCTGGATTGAGTAACCCATTCTGTCTTCAATACCGAACTTTTCCCAAACCTTACGTGCAGCAGCACTTGAAACAGAGTTTGATTCTTCTGCCATCCATTCGTAGTCTGTATTACCCAATACCAAAAGTGCACGTGGGCATACAAGAGCTGCCAATTCGTGATGGTCCATTGGAAGACGGTTTACGTTTTCGCCGGCATACTGGAACATGCTCTCCATAAACCATGAGTGGTTGGTGTTACCCAATGTCTCTACGTTGCCCAGAGTCTCTGATACGCGCCATGCGTCAACGCCGCCACCACCTGGTTCCTGAGCAATAGTCAATGCTATGCGTTCGTCAAGTGCACCGCAATAAAGTGCCATCTTTCCGGCGTATGAACAACCTGATACTGCAATGTGCTTAAGGTCAATCTTGCTAACCTCTGTACCTACTATTTCCAAACCGTCAATAATACGGCTCAGACCCCATGGCCATACGCTGTATGAACCATTATCTACAAGCTCCGGATAAATTTTGTTGAAAGGTTCGTTGCCACGCTTCTGTGTGTGTGACATAACCTGACCAAACTGCCATGAAATCTGTGCAATTTTACGATCGTCAAAAATTTTTGCAGGAAGTGAACCTGTGCCACCGCCACCCATGCCGATGATTGCAGGGAATGGACCATCGCCTTCCGGATACTTGATATTTGCTACAATGGTCAGTGTGTTGCCGTTAACGGTGATGTCAACAGTAAGCTTGTTGCCTTCCATCTTAGCTTTGATGTTCTCTTTGGATGTAAGAGGTTTGGTGCCTAATTCATAATGCTCCAGTTCTCTGATGATTTCTGCTCTGCGCTTTTCCCAGTCCTTGAATTTCTTTACCTGTTTGGTGCTGTTTGAAAATTCGAATGGGTTAGGAAGAGTTTTGACTACCGGTGCCTCTTCTAATGTTGGAAAGTATGGTGCTTCGTATTCTGCACCGGTAAATTCAACATCGTAAACTAATGGAATCTCCTTTTTTGCCATTGTTGGTATTGCAATTGCAACTGACAATGCAATTAGTCCAAAACGTTTCATCTTGTTCATATAAATTTGTTATTAGTTAGTAAATATTCAGATTGGTTCGTTTACAAAATACAAATATAGGTGTTTCTTGTAAAAGTTTTATGACATAACAAAAAAAAGCAACATTTCTGCTGCTTTTTTTGTAGTGCCTACGGGAATCGAACCCGTATGCCAAGATTGAGAATCTTGTATCCTAACCGTTAGATGAAGGCACCATACCTTGTTTTGCCAAATATCCGCGGAAGCTGGGGGATTCGAACCCCCGGTACGGTTACCCGCACGGCAGTTTAGCAAACTGCTGGTTTCAGCCACTCACCCAAACTTCCTTACGGAATCGCTATAGGTGCGGTTCTTTAGCGGGCACAAAGGTAATAACCATAATTGAACTTTGCAAGTTTTAAGATGTTTTTTTCGGAAAAACAACAAATAGTCTGTTTTGTCGTTTTATGATTATGTGAAATGGTGCGGTCTGAATAGATATAAATATTATCTTTACCGCCAGAATAAAACAAATAGTCAATGTCAGACGTTAACAAGGAACTGCCCAGAGGTTGCAGATTGATAGATTTTCCGGAGTCGGTTGATGACAGAGGTGCTCTGTCGTTTGCTGAGGCATCTGTACACATCCCTTTTCAGATAGAAAGAGTGTTCTGGATATATGGTGTGCCGGAAGATAAGGTTAGAGGAAATCATTCTCATAATGAATCGGCAGAAGTGGTTGTGCCGGTAGCGGGTAGCTTTGATATGGTTGTTGACGATGGTAAATGCAGAAAGACAGTGCATCTGGATTCCCCTACAAAAGGTATTCTTATACCTACGGGAGTGTGGTGTGAACTGCGTTCGTTCGCGCCGGGCACTGTTTGTGTAGTCTTTGCATCGCATCCGTATAACGCATCTGGATATACACACGATTATTTGCAGTATTGCAGTGAGCAGCTATCGGTAGTCAGATATGATTCAGAACGAGCTGAAGAGTGGAATGCCTTTGTTCGCGCATCAAAGAATGGCACATTCCTTATAGAACGCGGATACATGGATTATCACTCGGACAGATTTAATGACGCTTCTCTGATGTTCTATAAAAAAGGTGAACTGATGGCTGTGCTTCCGGCTAACTACAGTAAGGATGAAGGTACTGTACAATCTCACGGTGGGCTGACATACGGAGGTTTGATACTATCTGATAAGATAACTGCAGTGGAAGCTCTTGAAGTGTTCAGTTGTGCAATAGACTGGATGAAACACAAACTGGGTGCACATAGATGGATATACAAACCTATACCTTATATATATTCCAAACTGCCTGCTGAAGAGGATCTTTATGCTCTGTTCAGGTCCGGAGGTGTGTTAAAAGCAAGAGCTGTTTCGTCAGTTGTGGATTCATCAAACAGACTACCAATGCGTAAATTAAGACAGCGGGGTGTGTCTAAGGCTGAAAAAGAGGGACTGTATTGCCTGGAGGCGGGATTTGGTGCGGAACTGGAGGAGTATTGGAATATACTAAGTGATGTGTTGTCTGCAAAGCATAAGAAAACTCCTGTACATTCCATAGAAGAGATTAGGTTGCTTCAGTCAAGATTTCCGGATAACATAAAGCTGCATGTGGTTAAAAAAGATGGAGTGGTTGTGGCTGGTAGTGTAATGTATATTACTGAACAGGTGGCACACTCTCAGTATATTGCGTCTTCTGAGGAGGGTAAAAAGTCTGGTGCTCTGGATCTTCTTTTTAATAAACTGATAAACGAAGTGTATGCTGATAAGCCATATTTTGATTTTGGAATATCAACAGAGAGTGGTGGCGTATATTTAAATGAGGGGCTTATATTCCAGAAAGAAGGGTTTGGTGCGCGTTCAGTAGTTTATGATGCGTACGAAATGAAATTTTAATGATTCTCCCAGAATTTTAGATACTGTTCGGCAACTTTTGCAGGAGTATGATGCTTTCCCACATATTCAATACTCTGTCTTTTTAAATCTTGTAATATGTTGCTGTTCTGTACAATTTCTTTAAGTGTTCTGTATATATCTTCCTTGTTGCAAGGCAGGTTTATTATTGGGCGTAAAGTCTCTTCTCCTATGGCGATGTAGGGCTCTTCTTCGCCTCCTCCGGCAACAACAAGTCCCTGTGACATAGCCAACAGTGAGTTCATGTTTGGTGTTGGTGAATATAGCTGATCAACCAGAATGTCGCTTTCACGCATCAGTTTGCGATATGTTTCAAAAGGTACATTCTCTACTTTTGTTACTTTGCATAAATCCGGCAACTCTTTTTCTATGGTTAAAAGAATATCCAAAAGAATATCAGTCCCCTTGAATTCGCTTCTGCTTTTCTGAACTCCTATAAAGAATCTGGTAATTCCGTCCGCTTTCTGAATGAACCTTTCGGCGGGTTCTGCAGGGTTTATGGGAAAAGGTATCAGCTCAGTCTTTTCGGGGAATTGGTCTTTGTAGCTCATATAGTATTCCCAAAGACCAGCGGCAATTCCGTTACAATCACTGGCAATTATCTGATTTAATTCTGCCTTGTAGCTATGTAACCAGTCGTTTACAGCATCTACATTGTCTTTTACGGATCTGAACTGACCGTTTACCATCAGCTCTGAATATTCAAAGATATTGCTTTGTGTGCAGGCTTTTACGTAATAGTGATCCATTCCGTATGCAGCCAAAAAGACCTTTTTGTTCTGTTCTCTCAGTTCTCTGTAATAGGGGAGTATTTTCTCAGCCTTAAGCTCCAGGAACATAGGGTTGATAATCTGAACAATGTCGTAATTTCTGAATGTTCTGAAATGGCGATTAACATTGAAAATGTATTGTATGCTATCTTTCAGACCTGTACTTTTCCGTATTAGCGGAATATCGTTTTTGTAACCTTTCCAGAAATCACCATTGCTGGCCACTGTAACATTGTGTCCGAGAAGTCTCAGACCCTCTGCCAATGTCCAGTGAACGTTGCTGTATTCGCCTAATAACAGTATCTTCATAGTCCCGATTTTTCAATGATTTGTAATATCCGTATGCCTATGTTACACTTTAGCAGATGTCTGTAAAATGTGTAGCGGAACGAATAGTTGTTTTGGCTTAAGGGATAGAGATTTAATGCTTTAAGTCTTTCTACAGCGTGTGCTGTTGTGTTTTTCCAGTCGTCGTCTCTTAATCCCAGTCTGATACAATCCAATGCCAATGTATCTATCTTTCTGTCCAATCCGTTATGCGGCTCTTCTGAATGACTGCTTCTGAAATCCAGAAGTCTTTCTATTATTTCCGCTGCAATATCTATTCGTTTAGCAGTATCCTTGCTGAGCTTGTCCACAATGGAACCTTCTCTTGCGTAGTATGCATATACAGGGTACTGTGTGTAGATTAACGATTTGCAATGATGCAGCAGTCTTGGAGTAAAATCTTCGTCTTCAAGATAACTTCTTTCTCTGAATGTTAGGTTTGCTCTGTTGAGTAATGAGCGGTGTATGATAAAACTGCAACTGCTTCCGGGTAGATTGTATTTTGTCATAAAATCGTTTCCGGAAATTGGACCGCTGAATTTTGCATTGGTATTTCTCAATGTATGTATGGCATACTCTGTGACTCTTTTCATTCCGTACATTAATACCTCTGCGTGTGATTTTTTTATTCTATTCATACAAGCCGATAATCTGCCTGGGAAATAGTAGTCGTCGGCATCAAGAAATAGTATGTAATCGCCTTTGGCTCTTTCAATTCCGTAATTTCGCGCAGCGCCTAAACAGCCATGCGGTATTTGGAAAAATCTTATAGGCAGATTATATTCGAATTTGTTTTTGATGCTTTGCGGAGGAAATTCAGAGCCGTCATCTACTACAACTATTTCATAACTGTCGTATTCTCTAAGCTCTTTTGAAGCTGAAAGTATCGCTCTGCGTAACAAACGCTCTGTTTGAACCGGATTGCTTTTGCAATAATATGGAATGATAACCGATATCATAGTGGCCTGTTTTTAGTGAATAATGAGGTGAGCAGAGCGGTTCCTAAAACGGCACTGGTTATAAATTTGACTTTATCCTTCAGGCTTAGTCCTGATTTATGGAGTGACCATATCGAGGGCCTGTTGGCGCTAATGTAGGATGTTGCCGATTGAATGTATCTTTTGTCGGTGTTTCCGCATCTTCTAAGATCGATCAGAAGATTTAGGCACACTATCCACAACTGGGTTATGGATTCCTTGTATTCTTTCTTGATGGAATAACTCAATAACGAACAATTGTGTCTGAAGAGTGGCTCCTGGTTTGCAAATGTGTATTTGCGTGTTATGCCTTCACCGTTGGAGTAGTAGCGATATCTGCCATATTCGGAATAGCAGACAGCACCTGAGGATTTGATCAGTTCGGGGCATATTGCAGCATCTTCAAAACTCTCTCCGGACGGAAACTCAATATTGTTGTGTAGCTCTTTTTTGTAAATTTTATTACAGGCGTAACAATGTCGGTATCCCCCGGTGTTAATCCAATTGCGAAAGATGTTGTCCTTTACAATGGTGGTATTGAACTGTATAGAGTAGAAATCTGGAGCGCCGTAGTGTACATCTATAGGGTATTCCAATAAATCAATGTAGGTATTTTTTGATAGAAGATCCATATTTGGAAGTAAGGTCTCTTCTGCAATTTCATCGTCTGCATCCACAAAGGTGATGTATGGCGATGTGGAGTGTCTGATACCGGTATTGCGAGCTGCACTTAATCCTCCGTTAGCCTGATGTATAACTTTTATCCTATTGTCTTTTTTTGCCCATTCTTCGCAAATATCGCCGCTGTTGTCAGTGGATCCATCGTCCACAAGAATTACTTCAATCTCTCTGAAAGACTGAGTAAGGACGCTTTCAATACAACGGTCTATGTATCTGGCGCAGTTGTAAACGGGGATTATGACTGATAATTGCATATCTATCTACAAAAGTAGCAATTAATTGCGAGAAAAACTCTCAGATTATTCGTTAATATTTTTTTTAATAAGGAGAAAGTTTTATTTTTGTGCAAAATTGAAAGTATAACCAAAAATATTGATAATATGGACGAACTATTGAAAATGGTCACAGCCAAGGCTACAGAATGGCTAAGCGAATCTTTTGATGCTGATACACGTGCAGAGGTTAAAGCAATGTTGGATAACGAAGATAAGTCTAATCTGATAGATGCGTTCTACAAAGACCTGGAGTTTGGTACCGGTGGTTTGCGTGGTACTATGGGCGCAGGTTCAAACAGAATGAATGTCTATACAGTTGGTATGGCTACACAAGGTTTGGCTAATTACTTGAATATCAACTTTAAAGATAAGGAACAGATATCTGTGGTCGTAGGTCATGACTGCAGAAACAATGGACGCCTGTATGCTGAAACAGTTGCAAATATTTTCTCAGCCAACGGCATTAAGGTATATCTTTTTGATGATCTGAGACCAACACCAGAAGTATCATACGCAGTTCGTTTGCTGGGCTGTCAGAGTGGTGTGAATGTTACTGCAAGCCACAATCCAAAGGAATACAATGGCTATAAGGCTTATTGGGAAGATGGTGCTCAGGTACTGGCTCCACACGATAAGGGTATTATAGACGAAGTGGCTAAAGTTCGTATTCAGGATGTAAAATTCCAGGGAAATCCTGAATTGATAGAGATAGTTGGTGAAAATATAGATAAAGCATATCTGGATGAAATCAAGGGTATCTGTATAGATCCTGAACTGGTAAAGCGTAACAGCAATCTGGGTATTGTTTACACTCCATTGCATGGTTGCGGTAGAGTCCTGATTCCAAGATCATTGGCAGAGTGGGGATTTACTAACGTTCACACAGTTCCTGAACAGATGATTCCAGACGGAAACTTCCCGACAGTTGTATCACCAAACCCGGAATATCCGGAAGCTTTGACAATGGCTTTGAATCTGGCACGTCAGATAGATGCTGATGTTGTAATGGCTTCAGACCCTGATGCTGACCGCCTGGGTGTTGCATGCAAAAACGACAAGGGTGAACTTATCCTGTTGAACGGTAACCAGACTGCAATGATATTCCTTTACTACATCATCACTCAATATACAAAGCTGGGCAAGATGACCGGTAAGGAGTATGTAGTAAAAACTATTGTAACCACTGAAGTAATCAACGAAATAGCAAAGAAGAATAATCTGGAATTGTTTGATTGCTATACCGGATTCAAATGGATTGCAAAGGTTATTGCAGATGAAAATGCAAAAGGCAAGAAGTACATTGGTGGTGGTGAAGAGAGCTTTGGTTTCCTTGCAGAAGACTTTGTACGCGATAAGGATGCCGTTTCAGCTTGTAGCCTGATGGCAGAGATTGCAGCTTGGGCTAAGGAAAACGGTAAGACTCTGTTCGATTTGCTGCTTGATGCATATATGGAGTATGGCTTCTCTGAAGAGTGCGCAGTAAGCGTAGTTAAACCAGGTAAGAGCGGTGCCGATGAAATTAAGGCT
>JAGCKJ010000152.1 GCA_017647575.1 Bacteroidaceae bacterium
CATACCCTGGTTTCAGGAATATCTACCAAAGGAACCAAGATCAGGAATCTACGAATCAGTCAGTAAGATCATATGTTATTCTCAGTATTGTTTTGACTTCAGATGTACATATATGCTGACAGGCAAGTCTCTTGCTAAGTGGTCAGCTGAAATGAATGTTGAACACCAGAAGCAGGTAGGACTATATGATTATTCAGAAATCATCTACCAGGACACTGAACTTACTTCAGATCAGGAATTATATGATAAATATGATGTGCTTTCATTGGAAGAATCCTATAGGAAGCAGCTGCAGAAGCATAATGATACAACAGTGACTGTTCCTATGACTTCCACTGGATACTGCAGACGCCACTTCAGGAAGGGAACCAAGCAGGACAGATACTACAGAGACAAACACTTCCTTATTGGAGAAGTAGACTGCGAAACATACAAGATGGAGCTTGATGCTTTTGCAGGTGGTTATGTTCATAATAATAAATGGAAGAAGTCAAAAGTAAATCTTGTAAGAATGAGACATAGAGACTTTCGTTCACATTATCCTACTCAGTTAAGAGTGAATCTGATGCCTTATGGAAAATACAGTGTTATATATGATCATAATTATAAATTTTATGGATCAGCTCCATCACTGCAGGACATTGTGGACATGTACCCTTAGTATTACTGCTTAGTCCATATAGGTATTTGGAGAGCTTCACTGAAGGACCAGAACATTACCATGCCATTCCTGCAGGAAAGCAAAATGTTCAACAGAACAACAGTTGACAGCATCATGGGTAAGTTTAATTGTTTCAGTGATAATGGGCGTGTCATGCAGCTGATATCAGGTGCAGCTGAAATGGTAGTAGATAATCTGACACTGAAAATACTTCTTGATCAATATCATTTATCAGTTGTGGTTCAGAAGGTAATTGCCTGGGAACAGTGTTCAGTTCCAAAGTGCATAACAGATACTATTGATGAATTATTTAAAAAGAAGTCTGATCTGAAGACATTCCACCGTGAAATGTGTAAAAAGTACGGTGAACATTCAGATGAAGCGTTTAATGCTGCATTCGAATTGAATACTACAAAGGCTTTGCTGAATGCCTGTTATGGAATGTTTGGAACCAGAAGCGTTATGCCTGAATACGATCTTGATTATGAAAAATATTTTTCTAATCCAGAAGAATATGATTCACCACTATTCAGGACTAAGAACATAGATTCTGACAAGGAAATAACTGAAGCCTTAGAAAAATTTTATGACAATCCAAACAGTTTCCTTCCATATATCGTGGCGGGAGCCGTCACAAGTTGCGCCCGTTTTGAATTGTTTGAGTACATAAAAGTCATAGGTTATGACAAAGTCTATTATTGTGATACAGACTCTATCTTCTATGAATATGATCCTGAAGCTGAAAAGCGTATAGAGAAACTGAATAAAGAAAAACATAAGAAAGCACCATATGTTATCACAGATGATGGAAAGAAAGTCTATTATGATGTATTTGAGGACGAACCTGATCTGATAGCATTTAAAGGTCTTCACTCCAAATGCTATGGATACGTCACAACAGAGAATGA
>JAGCKJ010000022.1 GCA_017647575.1 Bacteroidaceae bacterium
AAGAACAGCTAAGAGAAGAACTCATGACAAGGCAGTTGCTCCTACATTGGCTATTTGTCCAAACTGCGGCGCTTGGCACGTTTATCACACAGTATGCGGTGAGTGCGGTTATTACAGAGGTAAATTAGCAGTTGTAAAAGAGACTGCAGCTGAATAACGAACTTAAGAGAACGCATCTCAACGGATGCGTTTTTTTTCACTTATACAAAACCCCAAATTATGCATAAAGCCGGTTTCGTAAATATAGTTGGTAATCCCAATGTAGGTAAGTCAACATTGATGAACCTATTGGTGGGAGAACATATCTCTATTGCTACATTCAAGGCACAGACTACACGTCATCGTATTATGGGAATAGTGAATACAGAAGATTCACAGATAGTATTCTCTGATACTCCTGGCGTGTTGAAACCGAACTACAAGCTGCAAGAGTCTATGCTGGCATTCTCTGAATCGGCTCTGGTCGATGCAGATGTGTTGATTTACATGACCGATGTGGTTGAAAAGTTCGACAAGAATCAGGAGTTTTTGGATAAGGTTTCCAAGCTGAAGGTTCCTGTATTGGTAGTTATAAACAAGATTGACTTATCCAATCAGGAATCGTTGGTACAGCTTGTTGAGGCTTGGCATGAGCGTCTTCCGGAGGCTGAAATAATTCCGGTTTCTGCAACCAACAGATTTAATGCTGATGTGTTGTTGAAGCGAATAAATGAGTTGTTGCCTCCGTCACCACCGTATTTTGATAAGGATCAGTTGACTGATAAGCCAGCCAGATTCTTTGTATCGGAGATAGTAAGAGAGAAGATACTTCTTAATTATGACAAAGAGGTTCCCTATTCTGTAGAGGTAACTGTGGATCAGTTCAAGGAGAATAAGTCCCGCATATTGATTAGTTGTGTGATTTATGTAGAACGCGAATCACAGAAGGGGATTCTTATAGGACATGAAGGTTCTGCCCTGAAGAAGGTGGCAATTGAAGCGCGTAAGGATTTAGAGAAATTCTTTGGCAAGAAGATATTTATGGAGATATTGGTCAAAGTTGATAAGGATTGGCGTAGTTCGTCAAAAGAGCTTAGAAACTTTGGCTATAAACAGGATTAATTCAATTTGTTTTAGTTGTTATGAGTAATCTGGTAGCAATAGTAGGTCGTCCCAATGTGGGAAAATCAACACTCTTCAATCGTCTGACTCAGACCCGTCAGGCTATTGTAGATGATGAGGCCGGAACAACCCGCGACAGACAGTATGGAAAATGTGATTGGGGTGATGCTCAGTTCTCTATAGTGGATACCGGTGGCTGGGTGGTAAATTCTGATGACGTGTTTGAAGAGGAGATACGCAAACAGGTAGTCATAGCAATAGAAGAGGCCGATGTAATTCTGTTTCTTGTAGATATTAAAACAGGAATAACAGATTTGGATCTGGCGGTTGCGGATATTCTGCGCCGTTCTAAAACACCTGTGGTGCTGGTAGCAAATAAGATGGATACATTTGAATTGCAATATGCAGCAGCAGAGTTCTACGCGCTGGGATTGGGCGATCCTTTTACAATATCTTCAGCTAATGGTACCGGAACAGGCGATTTGCTTGATGTGGTTGTATCAAAACTGCCAAAAGATACACAGGCAGTAATAGAAGATGATATTCCTAGATTTGCAGTGGTAGGCCGTCCAAATGTTGGCAAGAGTTCTATAGTCAACGCTTTTATTGGTGAAGATCGTAACATAGTAACAGATATAGCCGGAACTACCAGAGATTCCGTATATACCCGCTATGATAAGTTTGGCTTTGATTTCTATCTGGTTGATACTGCAGGTATCAGAAAGAAGAATAAGGTAGAGGACGATCTGGAATTCTATTCAGTAATGCGTTCTATACGTGCAATTGAAAATTCTGATGTATGTATTCTGATGCTTGATGCCACCCGTGGCATAGAGAGTCAGGATATGAACATTGTATCGCTTGTAGTAAAGAATCAGAAAGGACTGGTAGTGGTAGTCAATAAGTGGGATCTGATAGAAGACCGTTGTGCAAAGGTTATGAAGAACTACGAAGAGGCAATTCGTTCCAGATTGGCACCGTTTACAGATTTCCCTATCATCTTTACATCTGCTATAAACAAACAGAGGATACTTAAGGTTCTAGAGTGCGCAAAAGAGACATATGCACATAAAACAGCGCGTGTATCTACTGCAAAACTGAATGCTGAGATGCTTCCGCTTATAGAGGCTTATCCACCACCATCAATGAAGGGTAAGTACATTAAGATAAAGTATTGTACTCAGTTGCAGGGACCATCAGTTCCATCGTTTGTATTCTTTGCAAACCTTCCACAGGATGTGAAATATCCAAACAATCGTTTCCTGGAAAATAAGATAAGTGAGAAATGGAATTTTTCGGGTAATCCAAACAA
>JAGCKJ010000153.1 GCA_017647575.1 Bacteroidaceae bacterium
TGTAAGGAACTGTTTCTGCTATCAGATGCTAATACAATACTAATTTCTCATACCGCAGTGGTAAGAGAGGAATATACAGAAGCAGAAATAGAGCACGTTAAAAAGAATGTTTTAGAGATATTCCGTCCTGCTATTGTGTTCCTGTCTAATCAATGTAAAACCATTGATAACAGAGGTGTTTTAATTTGTGTTTTGTCATATTTAGGTTATAACAGTGCTGAAATATCGTTATTCTTAAATGTGTCTGCCGAGAGTGTACGTCAGCGTAAAAAGAGAATGAAAGAGAGTTTAAGTGCCGAATTGTACAAATGTATTTTTATGAAAAGTATAAGGAATAACGTATAATTACAGAATTATTCAAAAAAATAGGGGTTCGATATGCAAATTTTTGTATGTTTTTGCACGTTGGACCATTTTTTATACTATTTTTGCATCGAAAACGAGAATATTTATGCAATATGAAGAATAAGAACAATAGATTGGAAGCTATACGTCAGGTAATATCTGAACAGGATATCAAGAATCAGGACCAGCTATTGCAGGTGCTTACGGCTATGGGCTATAATGTAACGCAGGCTACATTGTCGCGCGATTTGAAAAAAATGAAGATTTCAAAGGTGGCCAATACGTATGGTGACTATCTGTATGTTCTGCCTAATAGAGCATTAGTGCAGAAAAAGTCAAATACAGAATCTGTACAGGTTGTAAACCAGCCGCGTTACGGTTTTGTGTCGTTGAATTTTTCTGGAAATATGGCTGTCATAAAGACCAAACCGGGATACGCAAGCAGTTTGGCATACGATATTGATAACCATAATCTGCCTAACGTGTTAGGTACCATAGCGGGTGATGATACTCTGCTGATGGTGTTGTCTGAAGATGCAAACAGAACAGAAATAAAACATCTATTAGAACCAATAATTATATCTATTTAATCAGATAAGGATTATAATGGAAAATCAGATTGAGATAATGGTTGCAGACGATTCACATGAAAAGTATGTGGATGTAATACTGAAAACCATTGAAGATGCTGCCAAAGTACGTGGTACAGGAATAGCAAAACGTACTCACGAATATGTAGCAGAGAAGATGAAGGAAGGCAAGGCTATTATAGCTCTTTGCGGAGATGATTTTGCAGGTTTTTGTTATATAGAAACCTGGAGTGACAAGCATTATGTGGCAAATTCCGGATTAATTGTTGTCCCAGAATACAGAAATATGGGATTGGCAAAAAGAATCAAGCAGTTTGCCTTTAATTTGTCCCGTGAGCGATGGCCAAATGCAAAATTATTCGGATTGACAAGTGGTGGTGCAGTAATGAAAATAAATACAGAACTGGGCTATGTGCCGGTTCCTTTTTCTGAACTTACTGATGACGAGGCTTTCTGGCGTGGTTGTCAAGGTTGTTGTAACCACGATGTATTGGAGCGTACAGAGCGTAGATATTGTATTTGTACAGGTATGCTGTACGATCCTGCAAAACATAAGGATTAGGAATAAACAGAACTTTAAATATGGCAAAGAAAAAAGTGGTAGTGGCATTTTCTGGTGGTCTGGATACCAGTTATAATGTTATGTACCTTACAAAAGAGATGGGATACGATGTGTATGCTGCCTGTGCAAACACAGGTGGATTCAGCCCTGAACAGTTAAAGACTAATGAAGAGAATGCCTATAAACTGGGCGCAGTAAAATATGTTACTCTTGATGTTACTCAGGAATATTACGAAAAGTCTTTAAAGTATATGGTGTATGGTAATGTGTTGCGTAATAACTGTTACCCTATATCTGTATCTTCTGAACGTATATTCCAGGCATTAGCTATAGCACGTTATGCAAATGAAATAGGTGCCGATGCTATTGCACACGGTTCTACAGGTGCAGGCAATGACCAGATTCGTTTTGATATGACATTTCTGGTTAAGGCTCCGGGAGTGGAAATTATTACTCTTACTCGCGATAAGAACCTAAGCCGTAAAGAGGAGATAGATTATCTTAATGCAAATGGTTTCAGCGCCGATTTCACTAAGCTGAAATATTCATATAATGTAGGTATCTGGGGTACATCTATTTGTGGTGGCGAAATACTTGATTCAACACAGGGATTGCCGGAATCGGCTTATCTGAAGCATCCTGAAAAACAGGGTTCAGAGATTCTCTCTTTAGGTTTTGAAAAGGGTGAACTGAAGAGCGTTAATGGTGTTGATTTTGAAGATAAGATAGCAGCTATTCAGGAAGTTGAAAAGATAGGTGCTGCATACGCTATAGGACGTGATTGTCATGTTGGCGATACTATTATTGGCATTAAGGGTCGTGTAGGCTTTGAAGCTGCTGCTCCTATGCTTATTATTGCGGCACACAGATTCCTGGAAAAATATACATTGTCTAAATGGCAACAGTACTGGAAAGATCAGGTGTCAAATTGGTATGGAATGTTCCTGCATGAATCACAGTATCTGGAACCTGTAATGCCCGACATTGAGGCTATGCTGGAAAGTTCACAGCGTAATGTAAATGGTGTTGTAACTCTGGAATTGCGTCCATATAGCTTCCAGACAGTGGGTTGCGATACACCGGATGATTTGGTTCACAACAAGTTGGGTGAATATGGCGAAGGAGCAAAGGCCTGGACTGCCGACGATGCCAAAGGCTTTATAAAGATAACCTCTACTCCTTTGCGTGCATACTATAGTGTGCATCCGGATGAAGAGCGTTAAGATGGTGCAATAGATTGATTTTAACTTTTAATATTACAATTATGTCAGAAAAAAAATTATTTCGTTCATCAGCAAACAAGAATTTTTGCGGTGTATGTGGTGGTTTGGCAGAATACTTAGGTATGGATGCAACAGTTATACGTGTTCTTTGGGTATTGTTCGCTCTTTTAGGTGGATGTGGCCTTTTGGCTTACCTGATTTGCGCATTGATTATGCCTGTTAAAGAATAAATATGATAAAAATCGGAATAATTGGCGGTGCTGGATATACAGCAGGTGAACTGATTAGATTGCTTCTGAATCATCCTGATGCTGAACTTGTATTTGTAAACAGTACAAGTAATGCAGGCAATAAGTTGAGTTCAGTACATAGCGGTCTGATAGGTGAAACAGATATGGTTTTCACAGATCAGATGCCGTTTGATGAAATTGATGTATTGTTCTTCTGTACAGCTCATGGTGATACCAGGAAGTTTATGGAATCTCATAATCTGCCTGAGCATCTTAAGATTATCGACCTCTCTATGGATTACCGTCTGGAATCGGAAGATAATCCGTTCATATATGGCCTGCCTGAATTGAATCGCAGACAGATATGCAAAAGTAAGTATGTGGCTAATCCGGGTTGTTTTGCCACTGCTATACAGCTGGCATTACTGCCATTGGCAAAGAATCTGATGCTCAATGATGATGTTTATGTAAATGCAATAACCGGAAGTACCGGTGCAGGTGTAAAACCATCTGCTACAACACATTTCAGTTGGAGAAGTGATAATATAAGTATCTATAAACCATTTACTCATCAGCATCTGCCGGAAATAAAGCAGTCAATTAAGCATTTGCAGAGCAGTTTTGATTCCGATATTACATTTATTCCGTATAGAGGAGACTTTGCAAGAGGTATATTTGCAACAGTGATTGTAAAGAATGCAGTAGCAATAGACGAATTATACAGAATATATCGTGATTATTATAAAGAGGATTCTTTTGTGCATGTTGTAGATGAGGCTATAGACCTGAAACAGGTGGTAAATACAAACAAATGTCTGCTCCATCTTGAAAAGCATGAAGACCGTCTGCTGGTAGTTTCCTGTATAGATAATCTTGTTAAGGGAGCCAGCGGAACAGCTGTACACAATATGAATCTATTGTTTAATCTGAAAGAGACTACAGGGCTTATGCTGAAACCATCCGGTTTCTGACAATCTGTAGAAAAAGTAGATATGAATCTATATGATGTATATGCTCTCTTCCCTGTCAACATTGTCAGGGGAGAGGGATTTTATGTATGGGATGACGAAGGTAACAGGTACCTTGACCTTTATGGTGGTCACGCAGTTATCAGCATAGGTCATTCTCATCCTCACTATGTGGAGAAAGTTGGTAAACAGCTCTCTACACTTGGTTTTTATTCCAATTCAGTAATAAACCGTATTCAGGAAGAACTTGCTGAACGTGTAGGTAATATATCGGGTTACTCTGACTACAGTTTCTTTATGGTAAACAGTGGTGCCGAAGCAAATGAAAATGCATTGAAACTGGCATCGTTCCATACCGGAAGAAGCAGGGTAATTGCCTTCCGTAAAGCTTTCCACGGAAGAACATCGCTTGCTGTTGAAGCTACCGATAACCCTACTATCATAGCGCCTATAAATGCTAATGGACATGTTACCTATGTTCCTTTGAATGATATTGAAGCGGTAAAGGAAGAGCTGGTAAAGGGCAATGTAGCTGCTGTTATCATTGAAGGTATTCAGGGTGTAGGCGGTATTCGTATTCCTGATGTTGATTTTATGCACCAGCTGCGAAATGTATGTACTGAAACAGGTACTGTTCTGATTCTTGATGAAATTCAGAGCGGATATGGACGCAGTGGTAAATTCTTTGCTCATCAGTATTATGGTATCAAACCGGATATGATTACTGTTGCAAAGGGTATTGCCAATGGTTTCCCTTGCGGTGGTGTGCTTATAAGCCCTATGTTCAATCCTGTAAAAGGTCAGTTAGGTACTACTTTTGGTGGTAATCATCTGGCCTGTGCCGCAGCTATTGCTGTAATAGATGTTATGGAGCAGGAACATTTGGTGGAAAATGCTGCAAAAGTGGGTGAATACCTGATTAATGAACTTAGAAAGATGCCTTTTGTAAAAGAGGTGCGCGGTAATGGTCTTATGATAGGCATAGAAATGGAAGAACCTATTAAGGAGATACGCCGTAAATTGCTCTTTGAAAAGCGTATATTTACGGGTGTGAGCGGTCAGAATGTAATTCGTCTGTTACCGCCTCTCTGTATAGGTAAGGAACAAGCCGATGAATTTCTGGAGGCTTTTAGTTCTCTCTGTTGTCAGCTCCCCACATCATCTTGTCTCTAAGCGTAGAAAAGAAATTATAACCGTTAGGCTTCATTACATTTATATGGAATGGAGCCTTTTTTATCTCAATACATGTTCCTTCTGCACAACTAAAACTGTTACCATCAATAGAGACCAAAAAACTATGGCTTCTGCTGTTGACAGATAGGTTTATGGTCTGGTTGTTGCTAAGTACCAGCGGACGCATGGTCAGACTGTGTGGTGCTACGGGTGTAAGTGTTATGATGTCTGTTTCCGGCGATACAATAGGTCCGCCTACGCTTAATGAATAGGCTGTTGAACCGGTAGGTGTTGCTACTACTAATCCGTCGGCCATATACGTAACAAGCTGTTCGTTGTTTACAGAAGCTCTGATGCTTATCATTGATGAAACGTCATGTTTAAGAATGGCTATGTCATTAAGAGCATATCTGGGGCAACTATCAGGTATGCCGGCCATCTTTAGTTCAAGCATAGATCTTTGTTGAATGGTATATTCACCGTTATGGATAAGTTGCAGCGCTTCTTTGGTGTTGTCTATGTTTATGTCGGCCATAAAGCCCAGGCGACCTGTGTTTATACCAATCATAGGAATGCCCTTTTCAACACTCTTTGATGCTGTACGCAGGAATGTACCATCGCCACCTATGCTGATTATAGCATCGGCTGTGAATTGATTCTCCTTAAATACAGTGGCATAGTGTATGTCCCAACCTAACACATTGGTAAGGAAATCGAAATAATCGGTTTCAATACAGATGGTGTCGCCCATTGAACGTATAAATTCAAAGAGATTACGTTCTGCCAGGTTGGCTTTTGATGCCGAAGGGTTGCCAAAAATTGCAAACTGCATAAACAATTCTATTAAAAAGTTTCAAAATTCTGTTCTTTTACAAAAGTTAATTGTACCTTTGTATAAGGTACTTGCGCTCGCTGAGTGAAATATTAAAAGTAAACTTTATATTTCCCGCTCGCTTAATCGTACCTTTGTATAAGGTACTTGCGCTCGCTGAATGAAATATTAAAAGTAAACTTTATATTTCCTGCTCGCTTAATCGTACCTTTGTATAAGGTCTTGCCATATCTTTGTAAAGAAGAACTTTTCGTTGCAAAAGTAATGTTTGCAAATTTTAAAGACAAATTAAGTTTGGTAAAAGTGATAAAAGGGTCAATTATATGACAAAGTTAAGTGTAAATGTAAATAAAATAGCCACTTTACGTAATGCAAGGGGAGGCGATAATCCAAATGTAGTTAAGGTTGCATTGGATTGCGTAAGGTTTGGCGCTGATGGAATAACCGTGCATCCCAGACCGGATGAACGACATATAAGACCGGCAGATGTCTATCTGCTTAAGAACTATTTGAAGACAGAATTCAATATTGAGGGCTATCCGTCAAAGGATTTTATGACTCTGATTCATGAGGTTAAGCCTACACAGGTAACTCTTGTCCCGGATTCTCCGGATCAGTTAACTTCAAACCATGGTTGGAATGTGGCAGAAAACTTCTCATTCCTGACAGATATTATGGAGGAACTGAAATCAAGCGGAATTAGATCTTCAATCTTTGTTGATGCTGACAGTGATATGGTAGAGTGGGCTGCCAAGGTAGGTGCAGACAGAGTTGAACTCTATACAGAACCATACGCGTCATATTTTGAAATGGATAGTGAAAAGGCGATAGCACCATTCATTAACGCTGCAAAAACTGCAAAATCCTGTGGCCTGGGGCTTAATGCAGGACATGACCTTAATCTGGAGAATTTAGCTTATCTAAAGCAATCTATTCCATGGATAGATGAGGTATCAATAGGTCATGCACTGGTGTGTGATGCCCTGTATTTAGGTTTGGAGAATACAATTAAAGAATATAAGAAACGATTGCTATAACAATGTTTTTACAAGCTACAATTACACAAATGTTGGGCGATTCATTAGCCCAGAGTCAGGTGGTAGCACCACTTGTTGAGAATCAGGTTGAGAGTATGAATCTGTTGGATTTGGCTGTCAAGGGTGGATGGATAATGATAGTACTTCTGCTACTGTCAATAGTCTGTGTATATATCTTTGTGAACAGAATCTTGGTGTTCAAGAAAGCAGAGAATAAAGATCCTCATTTTATGGCTCGCATAACAGATTACCTGAAGAATGGCGAAACCAGATCGGCAATAATCTATTGTCAGGCTTCAGCAACACCATTCAGCCGTATAGTGGAAAAGGGATTGTGTTTCCTGGGAAAACCTAGAAATGATATTCATTCCAGTATGGAGAATGCTGCAAATGTGGAGATTTCACGTTTGGAGAAGGGATTGTCAGGTATGTCAACCATTGCCAGTGCTGCTCCTATGATTGGTTTTCTTGGAACTGTGATAGGTATGGTTAAGGCCTTCTGGGAAATGGCAAATGCAGGTAATAACATAGATATCTCCCTGTTGTCAGGTGGAATATATGAAGCAATGATTACTACCGTAGGCGGTCTTATTGTAGGTATCATAGCGTTGTTTGGCTACAACTATCTGGTATCCAGAGTAGATAAGATTTCCAATGAAATGGAATCATTTATACAGGAATTTACAGTATCTGTTGATGAATAATTATGCTGAAGCGAAAAAATAAAATAAGGCCTGAATTCAGTATGTCATCAATGACGGATGTTATTTTCTTGTTGTTGATATTCTTTATGATAACCTCTACTATGGTTAGCCCGAATGCTATTAAGGTGTTATTACCTCAAAGCTCACAGCAGACATCGGCAAAACCAATGGCGAGAGTTATAATTGATAAAGAACTGAATTATTATACTGCATTCGGTAATGATGATGAGATGCCAATCATGTTTGAAGAGTTGACACCTTTTCTGATAGATTGCGCAACACGCGAACCGGAAATGTATGTGGCTCTGTATGCTGATGAATCTGTACCATACAGAGAGATAGTCAAGGTGCTGAATATAGCAAACGAAAATCAGTTTAAGGTTGTTCTGGCAACCAGACGTCCTGATAGATAGTACAAATGAAGAAGAGAATAGATTGGATATCGGGTGGTATTACCCTGCTGATACATCTTTTGGTGGGGCTTTTGTTGTGGTTTGTTGCAATGCCGCAGCGTGAAGCTCAGTTTGAAAGCGGTGTACCGGTTATGTTAGGTAATATGGGTAATCTGGATACCGATTATGAATTTACTGAAGTGGAATCTATGCCGGCACCGGCTGCGCCAGCTCTTCCAGCACCGGCAGTAGAACAGGCAGAACCAGTCATTACTCAGAATATAGAAGAGACCGTTGCAATAGAATCTGGCCAGGATGAAGTGATACAGACCGAAGAGGTGGTAAACCAGCCAACTGAAGCCGAATTGCGTGCTGAAGCTGAGCGACGTGCACAGGAAGAGGCTGAAAGACTTATGGCCAATATGTTTTCTCAAAGTGGTGCACCAGCCTCAGTTACAGATCAGCAGAACAGCGATGTGCAGGGTGTTACAGGCTCGGTACAGGGTAATTCATCGACCGGAGCTGTAACTGGTACTCCATCGTATGGAACATGGGATCTGTCAGGCCGTAATATGGTAGGTGAACTGCCACGCCCATCGTATGATGATGTTCAGGCAGAAGGTAGAGTAGTGGTTACAATTACTGTCAGTCCGGAAGGCGATGTTGTGTCAGTGGCAATAAATCAGCGTACCAACACAGTAAGTCAGAAATTGCAGCAGGCTGCCCTGACGGCTGCAGCCAAGACAAAATTCAGTGCAATAGGTGGTCTGAATAATCAGACAGGAACAATAACCTATTATTTCAAGCAGAGATAGTTTCATTTAAAACAGATAGTGCTATGGTATATATTTTTATGGCTCAGGGTTTTGAAGCAATAGAGTTTACAACCCCATTGGATATGCTTATTCGTGCAGGAATTCCTGTTAAGACAGTATCCATAACTGGCGATCTTCTGGTTAAAAGTTCACAGAATATACCAATAATGGCAGATACTCTGTTTGAAGATGCAGATTTTGCAGATGCAGAACTGCTGATATTGCCGGGTGGTCAGCCGGGAGCAACCAATCTGGCTAATCATACTGGTTTGAAAAAAGTGTTGCAGGCAGCAATGGATGCAAACAGACCAGTAGCAGCAATCTGTGCTGCACCAATGGTTCTTGGTGGTCATGGCCTTATAGAGGGACGCAGAGTTACCACTTATCCGGGTTGCGAACCGGGATTGGGTAACGCAATCTGTACCGGAGCTTTGGTGGAACAGGACGGAAACCTTATTACCGGAAAAGGTCCGGCTGCGGCAGTAGAATTTGCAAATGCTATTATCAGATTGTTGCGCAGTGAAGAACTGCAGAAGGATGTTTGCAGTAAAATGATGTTCTGAAAGGACTATCAGGATGCTTGACCTCTCTGTACGCGATGTTAAGTATCTGCCCGGTGTAGGTCCTGCAAGGGCAGAACTGTTGGAAAAAGAGCTTGGAATAAAGACTCTTGCAGACCTGATACATTATTATCCATACAAATATATTGACAGAAGCCGTCTTTTTAACATAAAGGAGGTTGATGGTACTATGCCCTATATTCAGTTAAAGGGCAGGATACTGAGTTTTGAAGAGATTGGTACAGGGCGTGGTAAGCGTCTGGTAGCTCATTTTACTGATGGCACCGGTATAGCTGATTTAGTCTGGTTTCAGGGTATAAAGTTTGCTTTGTCAAAATACAGACCTAATACTGAATACGTGGTATTCGGTAAACCTACCATTTTTAACGGAAGAGTCAATATAGCCCATCCTGAAATAGATGTTGAGGCAAACCTTAATCTGTCAGAAATGGGGATGCAACCCCATTATAATACTACAGACAGAATGAAGAAGTCTGGGTTAAATTCTGCTGCTGTTAGGAAGTTGGTTGCCACTCTGCTTGGGCTTATTGAAGCACCTTTACCTGAGACTTTGCCTGAATGGATTATTCGCAGAGAGAATCTTATGCCGCTTACTGAAGCGCTCAGGGTGATTCATGCTCCTAAAGATGTCAATTCTCTCCGAATGGCACAACACCGTTTAAAATTTGAAGAGCTATTTTATGTGCAGCTAAATATTTGCAGATATTCTGCCGCAAGAAACAGACGTTTTAAGGGGCTTATGTTCAATAGGGTAGGAGATTCATTCAATAGATTTTACAATGAATGTCTGCCTTTTTCACTAACAGATGCTCAGAAAAGGGTAGTTCGTGAAATTCGCAGGGATACCTGTTCCGGTGTGCAGATGAACAGGCTACTTCAGGGCGATGTTGGAAGCGGTAAAACCATGGTCGCTCTTATGGCAATGTTGCTGGCAGTAGATAATGGCTTTCAGGCATGTATAATGGCACCTACAGAGATATTGGCTGAACAACACTATGCCAATATAGGTCGTTATACTGAAAAAATAGGTCTTAAGGTAGAACTGCTAACAGGAAGTATCAAAGGAAAACGCAGACAGTCTGTGTTGGACGGGTTGGTAGGAGGTTCTGTGAATATATTGGTAGCTACTCATGCTGTACTGGAAGATAACGTACTGTTTGCAAGATTGGGTTTGGTGGTAATAGATGAACAACACCGTTTTGGTGTTGCTCAGAGAGCTAAGTTGTGGGAAAAGAATAATAACCCGCCTCATATCCTGGTGATGACAGCCACCCCTATTCCACGAACTTTGGCAATGACATTATATGGTGATCTGGATGTCTCAATAATAGATGAACTCCCGCCCGGAAGAAAGCCTATTAAGACGGTTCATAAATATGATACGGGTCACACAGAAATATATGCTTTTCTTGATGAAGAGCTCAGGAAGGGCAGGCAGGTGTATGTGGTCTATCCTCTGATAGAAGAGAGTGAAAAGATAGATCTGAAAAATCTGGAAGATGGTTATGGAATAATTTCAGACCGCTTTCAGGGTTATAGTGTAAGCAAGGTACATGGAAAGATGAAACCTGCAGAAAAAGAGGCAGAAATGCAGCGTTTCAAGCGTGCAGAAACCCAGATAATGGTATCGACTACAGTTATTGAAGTGGGTGTAGATGTACCCAATGCATCTGTTATGGTTATTGAAAATGCAGAACGTTTCGGATTGTCGCAGTTGCATCAGTTGCGTGGCAGGGTTGGACGTGGTGCCGATCAGTCATTCTGTATTCTGGTGACAGGATATAAACTTTCTGAAGATACCCGTAAACGTATAGATATAATGGTTGACAGTAATGACGGATTTGAAATAGCAGAAGCTGATCTGAAGCTGCGCGGGCCTGGCGATATTGAAGGTACTCAGCAGAGCGGTATTGCATTTGAATTGCGTCTGGCTAACCTGGCACGTGATGGTGCTCTTATAGAACAGGTCAGAAATATAGCCAAGGAGATAGTTGCCGCCGATCCCGAATTAACACATCCCCAGAATACTATTTTGTTAAGGGAATTGCGTCGTCTCAAAAAAAGCCCGTTCGACTGGTCCTCTATTTCGTAAGAAATAGTTAATTTTGCAGGATTTTACAACTATGCTGAAAGAATTGGGACATAGACTAATAGCAACTATACAGGCAGTTTTGGTATCTGTCGCATTGTTTGCAGGGGAACCTGTGCCTACACAGGTTGTTCCGCTATCTGTTATGCCGTCTGTTGAGTGCCCTGCTCATCTTTCAATAGGAATAGCGTATGATCTGGATAATCCGGCATCGTATTTATATCCGGAGTGGAGCAATCAGTATGTTCATCAGTATCGTGATGTGGTATTTCCTGATTCGCTTGTTATAATGATGAAGGAGGCATGTATGCCTACGGACAGCACCAGAATAACCGATAAGTATGGATATCGTCCGCGCAGAGCTAGAGTGCATTACGGACTTGATATAAAGGTACTTACCGGCGATACCATCAGAGCAGCCTTTGATGGTAAAGTGCGTATATCCCGATATGAAAGACGTGGCTATGGACATTATCTGGTAATCAGACACCCAAATGGACTGGAGACACTATATGCACATCTTTCCAAGAAGATTGTAAAGGAGAATCAGATAGTACGTGCTGGTGAACCCATAGGTTTGGGTGGTAACACCGGCCGTTCAACAGGTTCGCATCTGCATTTTGAGACACGAATCCTGGGTAAGCCCATAAATCCGGCATTTATGTTTAACTTCCCGGACCAGTGCGCAGAAACAGATGTGTATGTATATCGTAAGAGTGACGACAAGGAGGTCTATTACAAGGTTAAAAGTGGCGATACGCTTACACGTATAGCTGCCAGAAATGAAACAACTGTCTCATCTATATGCAAGCTGAATGGTATATCCAGAAATGCGGTGTTAAGGGTTGGACAGACATTAAGAGTAAACTGACAATAACAACAATATGTGCGAAATGTGTAATAATAAAACCGGAAGACCGGATACCGATAAACAGTTTGAAGAGGTACTGGCACTATGCCGTGCTCTGTTTGTCAAGAAGATGCAGGATTATGGTCCATCATGGAGAATTATGCGTCCGCAGTCACTGACTGACCAGATCTTTATCAAGGCCAAGCGTATTCGTGGAATAGAGACCACCAATGTAACCATGATAGACGAAGGAATCCGTTCAGAACTTATCGGTATTGTAAATTACGGAATCATCGCACTTATCCAGCTGGAATATGGTTATTCCGATGTTGTTGACAAGGGTAAGGAGTGGGCTCTGGCAGAATATGACAAGTATGCCCAGATGACTTTGGAACTGATGAAAAAGAAGAATCATGATTATCAGGAGGCATGGCGCGATATGCGTACCACATCCTACACTGATTTTATTCTTACCAAGATAAACAGAACAAAGGAGATTGAAGATAACAATGGCCAGACTATAGCTTCAGAAGGTATAGATGCCAACTATATGGATATGATTAATTATGCTGTTTTTGGCCTGATTAAGATAAAATACGGAGAGTAATGTCAGAAAGAACCCGGAGAATACGCTTTGCGAAACTGATGACAACGGTATGCAGAATACTGTTGGGATCTGTTTTTGTCTTCTCTGGAATAGTGAAGGCCATAGATCCTGTAGGTACGCAGATTAAGTTTACAGACTATCTGCTTGCTTTTGGCTGGGATGGTCTTTTTACTGACAGCACTCTGCTTATGTTTGCAGCCCTGCTGGCAGGAGTGGAATTCCTGCTGGGTATCTATATGCTGATGGGAGTATTCAGCAAGGGTACAACCAGACTGCTCTTCCTGATGATGATTGTGCTTACCCCATTTACTCTTTATACAGCCCTTAATAATCCTGTGGAAGATTGTGGATGTTTTGGTGATGCACTGGTTCTAACCAACTGGCAGACCTTTGAAAAGAATCTCTTTCTGCTTGTAATGTCTGTCTATCTGTTATTCAGGCGTCGTTACATATATCCATTGGTTAGCGAACGCAGACAGTGGCTTGTGACAGTGGTAACAGTCTTGTTGTTGACACGTTTTACCCTGAATAATATAAATGGATTGCCAGTATTGGATTTCCGTCAGTACAAAGTGGGAACAGATTTGCGTACTGAAATTTATGAGAAGGCAAATCCGGAGATGGCCGATTTCTTTATATTGGATAATGATTTCAACGATGTTACACCAATGATACTGGAGGATGAAGGATATACATTCCTGCTTGTATCAGACCATCTGGAGCGTGCTGATGATAGTCATCTGGATATGGTTGATGACGTTTATGATTATTGTCGTAAACACGGATACGGATTCTATGGTGTAACAGCTTCAGGAAGTAATGTAGTAGAAGAGTGGACAGACAATAATGGTGCTGAATATACATTCTTCTGTTCCGATGAGATTCCATTACAGACTCTGGTACGTTCAAATCCGGGATTAGTACTTTTGAAAGATGGTGTGATAATAAACAAATGGAGTTCACACAGAATGCCATCTGAAGAGTATCTTGATGTACCGCTTGAGGAAAGTTTTTTAGGCATTCAGCCCGTAAAGCATAAAGGTTTTACAATATTGTCAATCTTCATTCTGTTTGGATTGCCACTATTGCTGATAATGCTGATAGATATATTGAAGAATAAAGTTTCATAACATAAATTTTAAAAGAGATGAGAAAAAAGATTGTAGCAGGTAACTGGAAGATGAACAAGAATCTTCAGGAGGGTATTGAGTTGGTAAAAGAGATCAATGCTATGTTGGTAGCTGAGAAACCAAATTGCGATGTAGTAGTTTGTACTCCATTCATACATTTGGCTTCTGTAACTCCATTGGTTGACCAGAATCTGGTTGGTATTGGTGCTGAAAACTGTGCTGATAAGGCTTCTGGCGCTTATACAGGTGAAATTTCTGCTTCTATGATTGCATCAACAGGTGCTAAATACTGCATCCTTGGCCACTCAGAGCGCAGAGCATACTATGGCGAAACTGACGAAATCCTGAAAGAGAAAGTTCAGCTTGCTCTTGAAAACGGTCTTACTCCTATCTTCTGTGTAGGTGAAGTTAAGGAAGAACGCGTATCAGGTATCCAGAACCAGGTAGTTAAAGGTCAGTTAGACGGTGGTTTGTTCAACCTTTCTGCTGAAGACTTTGGTAAGATTGTAATTGCTTACGAACCAGTATGGGCTATTGGTACAGGTTTGACAGCTACAGCTGAACAGGCAGAAGAGATGCACGCATTTATCCGTTCAGAGATTGTTGCTAAGTACGGTGAACAGGTGGCTGATGATTGCTCTATCCTTTATGGTGGTAGCTGCAAGGCTTCAAATGCAAAAGAGTTGTTCGCTAATCCTAACGTAGATGGTGGCCTTATTGGTGGCGCTTCATTGAACGCAGCCGATTTCAAGGGTATCATTGATGCTTGGAGCTAATAAAGAAATGATGAAAAAGACAGGATTATTGTTTGTCCTGCTTCTCTTAACAGTGACGGCCAGTGCTCAACAGACACTGGTCGATCACCTGGAGAGAGAGGTTGCGGGCAAAGGAGTTATTAGGGTGGATAGAGATGCCCGTCTGGATAGTTTGATAGGTGTTGCTATGAACTATCAGGCAGGTACATTGGTAAAGGCTACCGGATTTCGTATTCAGGTGTATGCCGGTAATAATACTCGTTACGCTAAAGAGCAGGCTCAGGAGGCGGAAAAGTTTATTCGTACAAACTATCCGCAACTACCTGTCTATACTCTTTTCAAATCGCCGCGCTGGCTCTGTACTATAGGCGATTTTCTCTATTACGAAGAGGCATACGAAGTGATGCGTAAGCTCAAGAAAGAGACACCTTATAAAGGGCTTATCATTTTACGAAATCAAGAAATCAACGTTTATTTATGAGTAGTTTGATTCCATTTTCTGACGAAGAATCAAAAGAGTTTTTGGCACTGAAGGGCCATTTTGAAGAGATACTGAAGATTATAGAACCAAATCCGGAAAGGGAAGGTCTGGAGCGTACACCATTACGTGTGGCCAAAACCATGATGGATTTTACCAGTGGTTACAGCATAGATCCATCTGCAGTGTTGAAATCTGCAATGTTCAAAGAGGATTATAGCCAGATGGTAATTGTAAAGGATATTGATTTCTATTCTCTGTGTGAACATCATCTTCTTCCTTTTTATGGTAAAGTGCATATTGCATATATTCCAAACGGCTATATCACAGGATTAAGTAAGATTGCTCGTGTGGTAGATGTGTTTGCCAGAAGACTTCAGGTGCAGGAGCGCATGACATACCAGATTAAGGAGTGTATTCAGCAGACTCTTCAGCCTTTGGGTGTGATGGTGGTTATTGAGGCCAGCCACATGTGTATGCAGATGCGCGGTGTGGAAAAACAGAACTCCATAACTACTACGTCAGATTTTACGGGAGCATTCAATCAGGCCAAGACGCGTGAAGAGTTTATGAACCTGATAGGCAGAAAGTAAAGTTTATAGGTGAACCACTCGGTCACCTAATTTTTTTGCCAGTTCATTACGGGCTGCAAGCAGGGTTTTGTATCGGCTCTGTGCGGAAATCAGCGTTTCAGGGTTGTTGGCTGTTTCAGGGTTCTGCAGCTCTTTCATTACCTTATCTATTTCAAAACGTACTATCTCAAACTGATAGTCGGTCATTATGTGGGTGGTCAGTTCAAACAAGCGTTCCTCTGCAGGTGTGGAACTTTCAGAGAACATTTTGCTAAGTTGATAAGGTTCTTCTATAAGACTGGCTGCTGTAAGACTGATAAACTCTTCCGGATGAGAAAGAAAGAATCTTTCGCTTATAAAACCAGGTGTGGAACAGTTCTCTCTGTATAGTTCCAGTATGCGCCTGTAAACAGGATGCTGTAGCTCAAGGTTGTCATTTTCCAGTGACAGTGATATGAATTCACCAACAGTCAGGCTTTGTTCCTCTTCTTCCAGATAGCAGAACTCCTTGTCGGCAAATCTTACCAGATATTGCGCTATAAGTCTCTCCTTCTTCATTATCAACTCATAACCGGCACGTTTCAAGGCGCGGATATCGCTCTTCAATTTTTCAATGCTGTTACCCTGTGGCTGTTCGCCGCTATTGTCAGTATTGTTGTTATTCTGTTCAACAGTATCAGGTTGTGCGCTCTCCATATCTGTGACCACACTCTTTGCAGGAGTAGTTTTTATAGCTTCAGAATACTTCTCTCTCTGCCTCTTGTTTACATCGTTTATAAGCAGTTGTTCATCTACATGTAGTATCTGTGAGCACTCTGTTATATATACGGAACGTACTATGGCGTCCTCTATTACCGATATGCTCTGGGTTATCTCTTTGATAAGGTTGGAACGTGAAATTGGGTCGTCTGCAGCCTCTTCCATCAGCAACTTTACCTTGAATCTGATAAAATCGACCTGATTTTTGTCAATGTATTCCTGGAATCGGGTTGCACCCATGCTATGTGAGAAGCTGTCCGGATCTTCTCCATCGGGGAGTAAAAGAACCTTCACATTCATTCCCTCTTCCAGTAACATATCAATACCGCGCAATGATGCCTTTATTCCTGCTTTGTCGCCGTCATAGAGTACTGTTATGTTGTTTGTGAAGCGGTGTATCAGCCTGATTTGTCCCTTTGTAAGAGATGTTCCGCTGGACGCAACCACATTCTCTATTCCGGATTGTACCATAGATATGACATCGGCATATCCCTCTACCAGAAAACAACGGTCTTTACGTGTAATGGCCTGTTTTGCAAAATATAGACCGTACAGTTCGTTACTCTTTGAGTATATGATTGATTCCGGTGAATTTACATATTTGGCAGCCTTGGCATCCTGTTTCATTATACGTCCTCCAAAGGCTACTATTTTTCCGGATAGTGAGTGGACAGGAAATATTATTCTGCCCCAGAAACGGTCCCTTAAGGTTCCGTCATCTTTCTGATAGCACAGGCCCGTTTTTATAAGTGAATCTCTATTGTATCCTTTTGCCAGGGCTGTGTCAGCTGTGGAAGTGCCATTGTCCGGGCAATATCCAAGTTCAAATTTTTTGATTATGTCGTCCCTGAATCCCCGGTTTTTCAGATAACTCATTCCTATGGCCCTACCTCTCTCTGTACTCAGATTCTCCATAAAGAAATCTGCAGCAAACCTGTTGGTTATAAAGAGTGATTCGCGTTCTCTGTGTAGTGCCTTCTCCTTATCTGTAAATTCTCTAGCCTGAAATGGAATGCCGTATTTCTTTGCTAACCATTCTGCTGCCTGATGAAAAGAGATCTGTTCATGCTCCATAAGAAAGTGAATGGCATTACCACCTTTTCCGCAACTGAAACATTTGCAAATTCCCTTTGATGGTGAAACATAGAACGAAGGTGTCTTTTCGTCGTGGAATGGGCATAAACCAACATAATTTACACCCCTTCTGTGGAGTGTAACAAAATCTGAAACCACATCAACTATATTGGCTGTGTCCAGAATACGCTGTGTTGTTAAGCTATCCATTGTCCTGTGTTAGCAGATTGCATGCAGAGAAAACACAAAAGTAGTAATTTTAACCGAATAATTTGCTTTTCAGGAACAATGATGACTTTTTTTTCTCTTTTACATTTTTTATCTTAAAAATCGGCTAATCTTTAAGAAATAATCACTTATTTTGTAGTGTTTTACAAATGGAAAACTATGAACGATAAAAACAGACCTTACAAGTTAAGAGAGAAGGTGGAAAAAGATGCCAGCTATAGAAGTATGATTAGATTGGAACTGGCCGATGAATTGTATGACAAGATTCTAACCATTATTGTTGCTGAAAAGAAGTACAGGGATCCTGAGTATTCAGCAAAACAACTAGCCAAGGATTTACATACTAATCCACGATATCTTTCTGCTGTGATAAACTCAAGATTTGGAATGAACTATTCCAATTTAGTGAATGAATTCAGAGTACGTGATGCTCAGAATTTGCTAGTAGATAAACGCTACGTTGACAAGACTATGGAAGAGATTGGCATGATGGCCGGTTTTGCTAACAGACAGTCTTTCTACGCGGCCTTTTATAAAGAAAAGGGGGAGGCGCCTCATCAATACAAGAAGAGACATACTCGTCCTTGAAATAGCCGGTTCAGACCGGCTTTGATATGATGGATATTGAAGAACAGGTCCGACAGATAAAGCAAAAATTGTATCTTTCGATGAATGGAATTGCATCGAAGGGTATGCGCGACAGCGGGATTAGCTACAAGCTGAATTTCGGTGTCGAATTGCCACGTATTAAGGGTATTGCAGAATCCTTTGACAAAGATGAAGCGTTGGCATTAAGACTCTGGAAGGAGAATATCAGAGAGTGCAAAATATTGGCAGCTCTGCTCTATCCTACAGATTTGTTTAAAACTGATATGGCTAATCTATGGCTGGATGAAATTCTTTTCGTAGATTTGGCAGAAATATGTTCGATGTACCTTTTCAGTAAAATGGAAGGGGCATCGGTTGTTGCGTTTAAATGGATAGCCGATAATAGGGAGATGTATCAGTATTGTGGTTTCCTAACTTTGGCACATCTGTTCAGACGCAGACTTGAAATGAATGAACGTTATGTTCAGGAGTTCCGTGATCAGGCAAATGCAGCAATTGCGGGAAAGAATATTCTTCCGGCAAGTGCGGCAAGGATAGCGATGGAAAGTTTTAGAAACAATTATGGAGACTGAGGACCAATTTAAGGTTTGTTGTGAGAAGTTTGCGGAGTTTCTTAAACTGCAGGGCCTGAGAAAAACTCCTGAGAGGTTTGCGATACTTGAGGCTATACATGCAACTGAAGGTCATTTCACACCTGAAGCATTGCTGGAGGATATTCTCAATAAGCAAAGGTTCCGTCTGAGCAGAGCAACCATATACAACAATATGGAATTGATGCTGGAAGCTGGATTGATAAGAAAACTTATCTTTACTGACGGTATCAGGTATGAAAAGAATGTAGGCTTTGAATCCCACCATCATCTTGTTTGTACATTGTGCGGAAAGGTGATTGAATGTCAAGATGATGTGGTAAAAAGTACAATAGAGGCTATGCGTGTAAAGAAATTTACTACAACAGGCTATGCCTTGTACATTTATGGTTTGTGCAGCAGATGTTCAGCTGCTCAGAAGAGAAGACAGAAAAAACTAATGAGTAAAAATAAAACAGAGTAAAACAAAATATGATGAAAGAGAAGATTGATGTTCTTTTAGGCCTGCAATGGGGCGACGAAGGAAAGGGAAAAGTAGTGGATGTATTAACCCCAAGGTATGATGTGGTGGCCCGTTTCCAGGGTGGTCCTAATGCTGGTCATACACTTATTTTCGACAATAAGCACTTTGTACTGAAGTCTATCCCATCGGGTGTATTTCAGGGCGATAAGCAGAATATCATTGGTAACGGTATGGTTATTGATGCTGCTCTTTTCAAGGCAGAGGCTGAAGCACTTGAGAATGCCGGTATTAACCTGAAGGACAGACTGCTTATCTCAAAGAAGGCTCATCTTATTTTGCCTACCCACAGATTGCTTGATAGTGCAATTGAGGCTTCAAAAGGTGATAGCAAGGTAGGTACTACAGGTCGTGGTATTGGTCCTACATATACTGATAAGGTGGCAAGAACCGGTGTTAGAATTGGTGATTTGCTGCGTCCTGATTTCCAGGAGAGATATGAGGCAACAAAGGCAATGCACGAGCGTACACTTAAGAATCTGAACTTTGAGTACGATCTGGCTCCAATAGAAGCTGCCTGGAAGGAGGGAATTGAATATATCAAGCAGTTCACTTTTGTAGATAGTGAACATTTTGTAAATAACCTGCTCAGAGAAGGCAAGAGCCTTTTGTGCGAAGGTGCGCAGGGTACTATGCTTGATATCGATTTTGGTTCATATCCATTTGTAACATCATCCAACACAGTATGTGCAGGTGCTTGTACCGGTCTGGGTATAGCTCCAAACAGAATAGGTAAGGTTTATGGTATTATGAAGGCTTACTGCACACGTGTAGGTAGCGGTCCTTTCCCAACAGAACTGTTCGATGCAGATGGTGAACTGATGTCAGATCGTGGTCATGAATTTGGTGCGGTTACAGGCAGACGTCGTCGTTGCGGCTGGGTGGATCTTGTAGCTTTGCGTTATGCTGTACGTATAAATGGTGTTACTGACCTGATTCTGATGAAGAGCGACGTACTTGATACAATGCCGGTTATCAAGGCATGTACTGCATACAAATTACAGGATGGTACTGTTACAGACGAATTCCCATTCGATTGCGAAGGTGTAGAACCAATTTATGATGAGTTGCCAGGCTGGCAGACAGATTTGACACAGGTGAAGAGCGAAGATGAATTCCCTGAAGAGTTTAATCAGTATATTTCATTCCTGGAAGAGTATCTGGAAGCTCCTATATCAATTGTATCTGTTGGTCCGGATAGAAATCAAACAATTGTAAGAGAATAATAATGGAGATAAGTTATTTTGGGCTATTTGTTTTTATTTCTGTAATAAGTTTTGTTGTTCAAAACAATTTGCAGCGTAAATTCAGTAAATATTCCCGTGTAGCTACAAATGGTAATGTTAGCGGTGCAGAAGTTGCACGTCTTATGCTACAGCAGTATGGTATTAAGGATGTTACGGTAACTTGTGTAGATGGTCAGCTGACAGATCATTATAATCCGGAAAACAAAACGGTTAATCTAAGCCGCGATGTTTATAATGGCAGAAATATAGCTGCAGCTGCAGTAGCCGCTCACGAATGTGGTCATGCTGTTCAGCATGCTGTTGCATACGCTCCGCTGAAGATGCGTTCAGCATTGGTGCCGGTGGTTACTTTTGCTTCGCAATGGGTTACCTGGATTATATTGTTAGGTATATTGGCCATTAATGTCTTCCCGGGACTTTTATGGTTGGGTATTGCACTGTTTGCATCTACTACCATATTCAGTTTTGTAACTCTGCCGGTAGAGGTTGATGCAAGCCGCAGGGCATTATCGTGGCTGGCGCACTCAAACATAACCACTGCACAGACAGCAGAACCGGCGCGTGATGCATTGCGTTCGGCAGCTTATACATACGTAGTTGCTGCAATATCATCGCTTGGCACACTTTTATACTATATTTCAATAGCAAGAAGAGATTAAACAATGAAACCTTCAATACCAAAGGGTACAAGAGATTTTTCGCCTGTAGAGATGGCGAGAAGAAACTATATATTTGATACAATACGAGAAGTTTTTGGTCTGTTCGGTTATCGTCAGATAGAGACTCCTGCAATGGAGAACCTGTCAACCCTGATGGGAAAATATGGCGAAGAGGGCGACAAACTTCTGTTCAAGATACAGAATTCCGGTGACTATTTCAAGTCATTGACTGACGAAGAACTGCTAAGCCGTAATGCTGCAAAACTGGCATCAAAGTTCTGCGAAAAAGGTTTGAGATATGACCTTACAGTTCCGTTTGCACGTTTTGTGGTAATGCACAGAGAGGAGCTGCAGTTCCCGTTCAAACGCTACCAGATTCAGCCTGTTTGGCGTGCAGACCGTCCACAGAAGGGCAGATACAGAGAGTTCTATCAGTGCGATGCCGATGTGGTAGGCAGTGATTCATTGCTGAACGAAGTTGAACTTATTCAGATGATAGATACCGTATTTACCAAGTTCGGTGTAAGGGTGGCTATCAAGATGAACAACCGTAAGATTTTGGCAGGTATTGCTGAAATTATAGGTCAGGCAGACAAGATGGTAGATATAACTGTCGCAATTGACAAACTCGACAAGATAGGTCTGGATAATGTTAATGCAGAACTTCTGGAGAAGGGATTGCCTCAGGATGCTGTAGAGAAATTGCAGCCTATTCTGGCTCTGTCAGGCACAAACAGCGAAAAGTTGGATACCATTGCCGGCGTGCTTGCAGGAAGTGAAACAGGATTGAAGGGTGTGGAAGAGTGCAGATTTATTTTGGATACAGTATCATCACTTGGCCTGAATAATGCGCTGGAACTTGACCTTACTCTGGCCCGTGGTCTGAATTACTACACAGGTGCTATCTTTGAAGTTAAAGCACTCGACGTTGAGATAGGCAGTATAAGTGGCGGTGGCCGCTACGATAATCTGACCGGAATATTCGGTATGCCGGGTGTAAGCGGTGTAGGTATATCTTTTGGTGCTGACAGAATATACGATGTATTGAATCAGTTGGACCTGTATCCGGAAAATGCCGTGTCCGGTACAAAGATTCTGTTCCTGAACTTTGGTGCCCAGGAATCGGCCTTCTGTATATCGGCCATAGCAAAACTGCGTGCCAAAGGTGTTTCGGCCGAAATATACCCCGATTCAGTAAAGATGAAAAAGCAGATGTCTTATGCAAATGCGCTGAATATACCATACGTAGCAATTGTGGGTAGTGATGAACTTGCTTCGGGTAAGGTAACACTAAAGGATATGGTTACAGGAACGCAGGAACAGCTTGATGTAGATACACTCATAGAAAGAATATCGTAATATGATAAGAATAGAAGAATATGTGGCTAAAACGGTGGGAATAGATGTGGCTGCTGTTTTAGCCACACTTCGTTTACTGGATGGTGGTGCCACTATACCTTTTATAAGCAGGTACAGAAAAGAGGCAACCGGAGGACTGGACGAAGTGAAGATAGCAGAGATTGCGCAGTCAGCCACAGTATTTGATGAACTCTCCAAGCGTAAGGAGACTATTCTTAACAGCATAGAAGAGCAGGGCAAACTAACCCCTGAACTGAAACAACGCATTGAAAACTGTTACGATAAGACCGAACTGGAGGATATATATCTGCCGTATAAGCCAAAACGCAAGACCCGTGCCGATATGGCGCGCGAGAAGGGGCTTGAGCCTTTGGCAAAGATTCTTATGTCCCAGCAGTACGGCGATGTGGAAGATAAGGCATATCGATTTGTAAAAGGCGATGTAAAATCCACAGACGATGCATTACAGGGCGCACGCGATATTATTGCCGAATGGGTAAATGAAGACGAATGGGTAAGAAACTCTGTTCGTAAGGTGTTCCAGTACGATGCTATCCTTACTTCCAAAGTTGTAAAAGGCAAAGAGACCGAAGGCGATAAGTACAGGGACTATTTTGACTGGAGCGGACCTCTTTCAAGATGTTCATCGCACAGACTATTAGCTATAAGACGTGGCGAAAAGGAGGGTTATCTGAAGTGTTCCATATCGCCGGCCGATGACGATAAGGTTTACGAAAAGCTGAACAGACGCTTTGTAAAGAATGAATCTGAATCCTCCGAACAGGTGGAGATGGCTGTCAGAGATTCCTATAAACGTCTTCTGAAACCATCCATAGAATCTGAATTTGCAGCAATATCAAAAGAAAAAGCCGATACAGAGGCAATCAGAGTATTTGCCCAAAACCTTAAACAGTTGCTTATGGCACCGCCATTGGGCCAGAAGCGTGTTCTGGCAATTGACCCTGGATTCCGTACAGGTTGCAAGGTGGTATGTCTGGATGCTCAGGGTAATCTTCTGCATAACGAAACAATCTATCCGCATCCACCTAAAAGTGAACGACATATAGCTGAACGCAAGCTGCAGAAACTGGTAGAACAGTATAAGATAGAGGCTATATCTATAGGAAACGGTACTGCCGGACGTGAAACCGAAGCTCTGGTTACAAATATTCGCTATGACCGTAAGATTCAGGTCTTTATGGTTAGTGAAGATGGTGCCTCCATATATTCTGCCTCAAAAATAGCCCGCGATGAGTTCCCCGATTATGATGTTACTGTGCGTGGCTCTGTATCGATAGGACGCCGACTGATGGATCCGCTGGCCGAACTTGTTAAGATAGATCCAAAATCGATAGGTGTAGGCCAGTATCAGTATGATGTTAATCAGACAGAACTGAAGGAGTCTCTTGACAGAACTGTAGAAAACTGTGTAAACCAGGTGGGCGTAAATCTGAATACTGCAAGCAAATATCTGCTTACATACGTTTCCGGATTGAGTTCTGCATTGGCTCAGAATATAGTGGATTACCGTGCAGAAAACGGAGCTTTTGAGAATCGTAAGGAGCTGATGAAAGTGCCCAGAATGGGAGCAAAGTCGTTTGAACAATCGGCAGGTTTCTTACGCATACCGAATGCAAGGAATCCGCTTGATAATTCAGCCGTACACCCCGAAAGTTATCATATTGTGGAACGTATGGCAAAGGATACAGGTTGTACTGTGCAGGAACTTATTACAAACAGGGAGAAAAGAGAATCAATCAAACTGGAGAATTATATAACAGATGGCGTAGGTATGCCTACACTATTGGATATTATGGCAGAGCTGGAGAAACCGGGCAGAGATCCAAGAAGTCAGATAGAGGTGTTTAGTTTTGATGATTCCATACGTACCATCAACGATTTAAAGGTTGGAATGGTACTTCCGGGCATAGTTACAAACATTACCGATTTTGGCTGTTTTGTAGATATAGGTATTAAAGAGAACGGCTTGATACATATATCTGAAATGTCTGGTAGTTATGTTTCAGATCCATCATCTGTGGTCTCCATACATCAGCAGCTGAAGGTAAGGGTTAAAGCTGTGGATATTGAACGCAAGCGAATAGCTTTGAGTCTAAAAGAGTAAGGTACTTGCGTTCGCTTTGAAAAATATTGAAGCAAGCTTCATATTTCTCGCTCACTTATTCGTACCTTTGAATAAGATACTTGCGCTCGTTTTGAAAAATATTGAAACAAGTTTCATATTTCTCACTCGCTTATTCGTACCTTTGTAATTGGCTATGGAAGATTTTGATATAAGACAGCAGCATTACAATGGTTCCGATAAGGAACTGGATAATGCTTTGCGCCCGCTTTCGTTCGATGATTTTGCGGGCCAGGGTAAGATTGTCGATAATCTTAGGGTCTTTGTAGAGGCCGCAAACAGAAGAGGAGAATCACTTGACCATACATTATTGCATGGTCCTCCGGGACTTGGAAAGACAACCCTGAGTAACATTATTGCAAATGAATTGGGTGTAGGCTTTAAAATCACTTCCGGTCCTGTTCTGGATAAACCGGGCGATCTGGCGGGTATTCTTACCTCTTTGCAACCAAAGGATGTGCTTTTTATTGATGAGATACATCGTTTGTCGCCTGTTGTAGAGGAGTATCTCTATTCCGCCATGGAGGATTATCGTATTGATATAATGATAGATAAGGGTCCGTCTGCACGTAGTGTTCAGATTGGCTTGTCTCCTTTTACGCTTATAGGTGCAACCACGCGCAGCGGTCTGCTTACAGCTCCTTTACGTGCACGCTTTGGAATAAATATGCATCTGGAATATTATGATGCAGATACTTTAAGGAATATTATTCTGCGTTCAGCAGGTATTCTGGGAGTTCCATGTAACCTGGATGCAGCATCAGAAATATCACGCCGTAGTCGTGGTACGCCACGTATTGCCAATGCCTTGTTACGCAGAGTAAGAGATTTTGCGCAGGTAAAAGGTTCCGGACGTATTACTTTGGATATAGCAAAAATGGCGCTGGAAGCTCTGAATATAGATAAGTTTGGGCTTGATGAAATTGACAACAAGATTCTATGCACCATTATCGATAAGTTTGGAGGAGGTCCTGTAGGTTTGGGAACTATTGCTACAGCACTTGGGGAAGATTCAGGTACATTAGAAGAGGTTTATGAACCATTCCTTATTCAGGAGGGCTTTTTAAAACGCACTCCTCGTGGCAGGGAGGTTACGGAATTGGCATATAAACATTTAGGTCGTTCTATGTATCCATCTGCTCCCGATCTGTTTTCATAAAAGTTATTAGTATGTCTTTTCAGTCAACCGATAAATACATATTCTTGCATTTAGGTTTTCATTTGTCACCCGGTTGTGTATGTGATGGAAACCTGGAGTGTTGTGGCATAAAAAAGGTGTATTATAAGGTTGTACCAGTAGATGAGCCTGTCTCTTATTATGGTCAGGAGATGCTGAAGTTTCTGAACAGTTTACCTGTTGAAATAAGCTGGGAACAGGATCTGGAACAGAATGCTGATGATGAAATTGTAAAGACCAGGTTCTATGTTCCACCATTGAAATCTGGAAGATACTATATACTGGCATCAGATTCACCACAGTTTGAAGATGGCAGTTATATTTCATATATCTATACGCCATGTAACAGGTTGTCTTTTTTAGGTAAGGTGTTTTCCGGAAGTAATTTTACCGGTATCGTCATAGATAATATAAAGGGCAATCCTATTCCGGATTGTCGATTCTCGCTGATTCGTATAGACAGGTCACAATATGAGGATCGTTACAGGCTCATTAAGGAGGGATATTCTAATGAGAAGGGTATATTATCCGTTATAGGTATATCTAATGGTGATTATCTGCTTAATCTCTATTATGAGGACAGCCACTATTCTGCTACATTCACATTGCCTTATCAGAGCGATATGCCCATACCTAATATTGCAAAGGTGCTGACAGATAAGAATAACTATTCACCCGGTGAAAAGATACGCTATTCAGCTTTGGTGTATATGAGTAACGGTTATGATATAGCAAAGCTGTGTATGGAGTACCCTCTGAAAGTAACTCTGTTTGATTGTGACTGGAAACGCCTTTCTGTTAGTGAAATGGAGACAGATGAAGATGGTCTGGTTGCAGGAACTGTAACAATTCCAAGAAACGTTGTACCTGGCCGTTATACTTTACAGATTCGTGATGATGATGATCTGGTAAATACCAAGAGGCCTATATATGTATCATCAGATATAACTAATAATGTACCCTCCAGTTCAGAAATAATAATTTTCAATGACGATAATATTGATACTGAAGCCATAAGCATTGAAGTGGAAAAGAGACTCTACAATGTGGGCGATACGGCTGTCATCAGGATAAAGAACAGTGCTGCTCCTCAGACACAGTATGCGGCAGAGACCCGTTTTGGCTTCTATAAGGCAGGTACCATTCAGGGTGATACTACAATAGAGTTACCTATAGAGAAGGAGATGGTT
Source organism: Bacteroidaceae bacterium (assembly GCA_017647575.1). Taxonomy (GTDB): domain Bacteria; phylum Bacteroidota; class Bacteroidia; order Bacteroidales; family Bacteroidaceae; genus Colenecus. The sequence continues at coordinate 27,489 of JAGCKJ010000153.1, forward strand.
GGGGGTGTGTTTATAGCCTTCTATTCCATATACAATCGTAGAGTTCATAGAAAATCACTTACTATTAATGTGCCGTTTTCTGATAAAAAATTAAATGTAGATATTGTTAGAAAAAGGGCAACACGCAAGAATGATATATATGAAATACAGATTACTGATTATATAGGTAATCCTGTTAATGCTATATTGATGGTTTCTGTAAGTAAAAAACAGGATATTATTCAGAGTGATATGTGCTGGCAGATTTCTCCATGGAGTGGTCTGGTGGTGAATTACATATCAAGAATCAAGGAGGAGAGTATGTATTCATCTTCCTATAAATTGTATAAGGATAACGAGATATGTAATGATGATGCACCTGAAATACCGGCATTGCAATATGATAACTACTGTGCAGGCGAATGCAATCTCCAGACAGAGAAGAGACTTCCGGAGAAGAAGGAGCATACGGAACAGGAAATAGTAGTTTCTCCTACACCGCTATTCATACATAAAATCAAAACTGATGATGATGGCAAAGCTGAATTCCTGATGCATGTGCTGGCAAATCCTGAAGATTATATCCTCAGGCTTTCTGCATACACAGAGAAATTACAGACCTGCTCCATACAGTTGGGTATGGAAACCTTTCTGAAATCAGAATGACAGGTTTAAGCCGCTCATTACAGTAATACCCGGCATAGGATATCCTGCATTTATTTCATACTTGCTGTTCAACAGATTTTCGCCCTTTACAAAGATACTGGTCTTGTCAGAAATCTGATACACCATTCGCGCATTCCATAGCAGAAAGTTCTCCTGCTTTTCAGCACCTTGCGTTGTATCTGTATATAAACCTGCAATGTACTGCATACCGGAAACTGCTCTGAATTTACCACAGCTCCAGTCAATATCTGCATATAATTTATGCTGTGGGGCTGCAACCACAGGATACTTCATATACAGGTAGCTATAGTTGCCGGAAACTGAAATGTTCTTCTCTATTTTGTAGCGGGCTGCCAGTTCCACACCGCTGTTCTTCAGCTCTCCACTGTTCATATTGCGCTTTCTGCCGTCAATCATCTGAACCAGAATGATGTTTTTTGCATCAATGTGGAACAGATTGGCATTAATTTTCAGTTTGCCATCAGCAAAAATGCCGCTATAGGCCAGTTCATAATTTACAAGCTCTTCCGGTTTTAAATCGGGGTTCTGCGGAGGGAACAGGAACATATCTTTCATGGTAGGGTTGCGGTAACCTTTACCTGCCATCAGTTTCAGGTTGTTATGGGCATCTATGTCGTAGGTGATACCGCTTTGAGGAATCCATTTGCTGCCCACAATAGAGTGGTGGTTAAAACGTAAACCGGCACTGAAAGTTATTCTGTCAAACAATCTCTGGTTAAAATTCACATATCCCGCAAATTCATTACTTGACTCTTCTACTGCCGGCAATGATTTGTTCCATGGCGATGAAATTGTACCATCGTCATGTGCAAACCAGCCTTTGCCGTAAACGTGAAACCAGTCAAAACCAAATGTTGTATGGTTATCTTCAAAGAGTGAGAATGTTTCATATAGATTTATGCCTGACAGAGCATCTTCTGACCTGAAAACGTATGAAAGTTCTGCTTCATTTTCTCCGTTTCCATCGGCAATTTTATGGTTTCCGAAATTGTGAAACAGCATTAGGGAACCTGATGAACGGCTGTTTCTGTTATCAAGAGAAACAGAGATATTGCCTCTTGAAATATCAGCCTGGTTATTGAAAATTGGTGCAGATACAGTGCCGGGATTCCGGCTCTCTATATCGGCCAGATTAGCATTCACTGAAATGGAATAGTGGTCAGTAAGTTCATAACCAATGCCTAAAGTACCCTGTATCTGTTCAAAATCCATGTTCTCTCTGTGTCCATTACTACGGTTGTACAGAATTCCACCATTACTGCTGAACCTGTTATTGTTGTATGAAACGCCTGCCTGAGATTGGAGTGAACCGTACGAACCGTATGCAGCTCTGGCTGAACCTGAAAATCCGTTCTCAGTTCCGTTGCCGGTAATAATGTTCATAACTCCACCCATGGCATTAGAACCATATAATACCGATGCAGGGCCGCGCACCACTTCAATCTTTTCTACTCCCAAAGAGTGGTAGGTATCTGCAATAGGGTGTCCCATCAATCCTGCATACTGTGGATGTCCGTCTATAAGAACCAGCATCTGGGCTGAATTTGTACCGCCTATTCCACGAATATTTATACCTCCGGCTGCTCCTGTGGATACGCCATATCCCATAACTCCGCGTGAAGTATTGAAGAAGCCGGGAACCTGTTCCGTTACAGTGGTAAGAAGTGATGATTCAAAGCGCGATTCTATGCTCTCCCTGTCTATGGTGGTAATGGCTGCAGGTAGTTCGTTGGATGGAATATATTCTCTGTTGCCGGTAATTACCACTTCGGAAATATCAACTCCTGTTATAGCTTCCTGATTGTTATTTGCAAACAATAAGAAGGTACTGGTTAGTGTGATCAGTATTGTAGAAAAAAGTCTTTTCATTGAATACTATTTTGGGTTATGTAATGTAATTGTCAGTTATCAATGGCAAAAGTAATTAAATCAATCTATAATATCGCCTTTTTGAAAAGTATAGTTAAATTTGCAGATAAGAATATTTATCTGGGACTTTATGGTATTGAATTGGATTTGGATAGCATTTTTTCTGATTGCGTTTGCCGTGGCGCTGTTGCGTTTGATATTTGCAGGCGATGCAACCGTTTTTGAATCAATAATTAACTCTACTTTCGATTCTGCAAAGAATGGTTTTGAAATATCATTAGGTCTTACCGGCGTTCTGTCTTTGTGGTTAGGTATAATGAAGATAGGCGAAAAGGGTGGTGTGGTAGATGTTTTTGCCCGAATGTTAAGCCCGGTTTTTTCCAGATTGTTCCCCTCATTGCCAAAAAATGACCCTGCCTATGGCTCCATATTTATGAACATAGCTGCCAATATGTTAGGCCTGGATAATGCAGCTACACCTATGGGGCTGAAAGCTATGGAGCGAATGCAGGAGATAAATAAAGACAAGGAGACAGCTTCCGATGCCATGATAATGTTTCTTGTGCTGAATACATCGGGTCTGACATTGATTCCGGTAAGCATCCTGGTCTATAGAGCACAGTTGGGAGCAGTACAGCCTGCAGATGTCTTTCTGCCTATCCTGCTTGCTACATTCTTTTCCACTATGGTGGGCCTGATAGCTACCTGTTTAATTCAGAAAATCAAATTCGATAAAGTGCTGTTTGCTTTCTTTGGCGGTTTAAGTCTTTTGGTGGCGTTGATAATATGGGGTTTCAGCTCTATGCCGGCTGTGAAGATAGGCTCTGTATCTACATCATTGGCAAATATTATTTTAGTACTGGTGATAGTGGGCTTTATGATTGCCGGAATGATTAAGAAGATAAATGTATATGAGGCCTTTGTAGAGGGTGCAAAAGATGGTTTTACCACAGCAATAAGAATTATCCCGTATCTGGTGGCTATACTGGTAGGAATTGGTGTGTTCCGTGCTTCAGGAGCTATGGATTTTCTGGTAGATGGAATAGCCTGGTGTGTGGAGAAATGCGGTATAGACAGTGATTTTGTAGCTGCCCTGCCTACTGCAATAATGAAACCGTTAAGCGGAAGTGGTGCTCGCGGTCTGATGATTGATGCAATGACTACATACGGTGCCGATTCCTTTGTAGGACGCATGGCCTGTCTGTTCCAGGGTTCTACCGATACAACATTCTACATATTGGCGGTATATTTTGGCAGTGTAGGAATTAAAAAGACCAGGTATGCAGTACAGTGTGGTTTGCTGGCAGATCTGGCAGGAATTATAGCAGCCATTGTGATGGGATACATATTTTTTGGATAACATAAATTTAGATAAAGTGAAGATATTGTTTTACACTGAAAACATAAAGATGCCTGCAATCAGCAAGAGTAAGGTTAAGGAGTGGCTGAAGCAGGTGGCAGAAATGTATGGCAGGGAAATAGGTGCATTGAATTATATTTTTTGCAATGACGACAGAATTTTAGAGGTAAACAACCAATTTCTGGGCCACAACTACTATACCGATATAATTACCTTTGATTACACTGATAATAAGGTGGTTAGCGGTGATATGTACATAAGCGTTGATACGGTATGTAGCAATTCTTTAAAATATAAAACATCTTTTGACATAGAATTGCATAGAGTTATCGTTCATGGTTTATTACATTTGTGCGGTATTAACGATAAGGGACCCGGTGAAAGGCAGATAATGGAGGCTGCCGAAAACAGGGCACTATCACTTTTAAACAGATAAGAAGATGATGAAGAGACTATCTATATATGTTACATTGGCGCTATTGCCTCTGTTGATGTTTGCACAACCACAACTGGAGAGTGCTGACGCTTTTTTACAGGAGGGTAGAAGATTATTTTCAGTAGGTGATTACCAGGCTTCGGGAAACTATCTGGAAAAGTGGCAGAATTTAACCATGCAGCAGAACGGTACAGAAGCGCGTGATGCAGAAGTGGAGTATATGCTTCTGGTAATAGATGCGGAAGCTGATATGTGTAATGCGGCAGGAAAGATTTCTGAATATCTTTCACGTTATCCGCGTTCCATCTACACAAACAGACTTAATTCACTTATGGCTGCATCATATTATGCACAGTGTGAATATGAAAATGCAGTTATGTGGTATGAAAAAACGGCAATTGAAAAACTGACCATGGCAGATGTTCAGCGAGCCACATACTACTATATGGTGTCTTTGCTGAAAACCGGTGATATAGAGAGAGCCGGACAGCAGATGGCAATATTAAAGATTATTGATAAGGATACCTATACTGATGAGATTGTTTTCTACGATGCATATCTGGATTATGTTAGGGAAAATTACAACAGCGCTAAGGAGGGGTTCTCCAAGAGTCGCGGATTGTCAGGGTTTGCAAATGAATCGAACATGTATCTTGCAGAGATTGCGATGATTCAGAAAGATTATACAACTGCTGCCGATATAGCTGCATTGCTTCTTGAAAGTGATGCTTCTGATGCAGTGCTTTTAGAATCGGAAAGATTGATGGGTGAATCACTCTTTATGCTTGAACAGTATCAGGATGCCTATCAGTTCCTGCTAAGCTACGTAATGAGTTGCGATAATGCAGAACGTCAGGATTATTACTATTTAGGTGTTGCCTCTTATATGGTTGGCGATAATGATGCTGCAGTGGAATATCTGCCTAAAGTAACAAATTCAAAGGATGTAGTAATACAGGATGTGATGTCTCAGAATGCCCTGCTCTACACAGGTATGGCCTATCTGAAAAAGAACTATAAGGTTATGGCAGGACTGGCATTTGAACAGGCATCTGCCATACAGGGTGATGATAAGATACGTGAGCAGGCCCTTTATAACTACGCACTGGTTATACATGAAACATCATATTCTCCATTTGCAGAATCTGTTAATGTGATGGAGCGTTTCCTGAATGAGTATCCAAAATCAAAATACGCAGATAATGTGAACAGTTATCTGATAGATGTATATATGAATACTACCAGCTATGATGCTGCCCTGGCATCAATAGCCAAGATAAATAATCCGGGGCAATCTATTCTGGAGGCTAAACAGCAGCTGCTTTACAAGAAAGCTATGGACCTGTATGCCAATTCAAACTTTGCAGATGCTGCCACATTGTTTGGTTCTGCCATTGAGTATATGGATTTGAACAGGCAGTTGGCAACCGATGCCTATTTCTGGAGGGCAGAATCAAATTATCGTACAGGTAATGTAAGCAGAGCTGAATCTGATTATCAGAGATATATAAGTTTAACACCTGCTAAAAATACCAGAAACTATCTGCTTTCCCAATATGGTTTGGGTTATATAAACTACAATCAGGAAAAATATGCAAAGGCGTTGAGCTATTTTACAGAGATGCTGAACAGAGTATCTGTAGTAAAGATGTCTGACAACATAGTAGCCGATGCCTCCATACGAGTAGCCGATTGCCATTTCTATATGCGCTCTCTGGATAAGGCAACCGATTATTATAATGCAGCCATTAACATGAATTCTGCAAAGAGTGATTATGTACTCTATCAGAAAGGACTGGTAAGTGGATTGCAACACAATTACCGCGAAAAGATATCCTCTCTGGAACGTCTTGTTGCGGATTATCCATTGTCAACATACGTTCCAATGGCACTTTATGAGGCAGGAAGAGCGTACAGACAGATGGACAATACAGACGGTGCGGTTAAGGTGTTTACCAAGATTGTATCGGATTATCCACAAAGCGATCTGGCAAGGGTGGCTTCTACTGAAATAGCCCAGATTTACTATCAGGTAGAGGATTACACAAATGCAATATCGGCTTATAAGAATGTTATAGATAGATTCCCTGGTAGTGACGAGGCGCGTCTTGCCATGCGCGATCTTCGTTCTATCTATGTGGAGCAGGGCGATGTAAACACATTCCTGAATTATTCAGAGAGTGTGCAGGGGGCAGCTCCAATAGAACTTAATGAACGAGACTCCTTGTTGTATGCTTCGGCTGAACTTATATACAGCCGTGGTGATTATTCAACTGCCTTGAATCTGTTTAAAAACTATTTGGAAGAGTTTCCTCAGGGTGTGTATGCTGTAAATGCATGGTATTATCAGGCTGTTATCTATCAGAATGATAACGATTATGAGAATGCGCTTGATTGCTACAGGAAGAGTGCTTCGTATGAAACCAGCCGTTTCTGTGAAGAGTCGCTTTATCAGGCTGCACGCATGGCTTACACTGTAGGCGATTATCAGGCTGCATTTGACAACTATCAGAAACTGGCAGCCAGAACCGTAGATTCTGAAAAGAGACGTAGCAGCTATACCGGATTGGTAAACAGTGCAGTACAGTTAAGTAACCATGCAGCAGTACTACAGTATGCAGACAAAGCACTTGAATTGGTACAGTCATCTACAGAACGTACTGCGATAACTTATCATAAGGCAAAAGCATTGTTGGCTACCGGTAACAACAGTCAGGCTCAGCAGTTGTTTGAACAGTTGTCGGCCGATCCAAGAACGGCTTATGGTGCCGAATCTGATTATATGCTAAGTTTGATGCTGTACAATAAAGGAGAATATGACGCAGCAGAAAAGAATATTATGGAACTGATTCAGTCAGGTACATCGCATACGTACTGGTTGGCGCATAGTTTTATAGTTCTGGCTGATATCTATATAGCGCAGGGCAAGACTATAGAGGCACGTCAATATCTGTTATCATTGCAACGCAACTACAACACCAAGGGAGACGATATTCCTGAGATGATTAATGATAGGTTGAATAAATTAGAAGAATGATTATGAAAAAGAGATATTTTTTGTTTGCATTGTCCGCATTGGTGCTAACAATGCCTGTATGGGCGCAGAATAATAATCTGCTTCCCGACAGAACAATGACAATAGAAGGAGACTATAATCCTTCGCTACAGAAGGGTGAAAAGATTACCGTGGTATCAGAACAGATAGATACAGAACGTAAGGCTGGAACAGTACAGTATGTTACGGAAGAACAGCAGGTTGTAGGGTACGGACGTTCACCAATGAAGGTGATTGATACTGAGATAGATATAATTGAGGTTGATCTGTTTTCAGGATTGGTAAGTGCAGGTTATGGCCTAAGAAACAATCTGGATGCTTTGGTAGATCTTAAACTGGCTACATTAGACGGATCTGTTTTTGGACTTGGCGGATATGCGCAGGGCTGGAATACAGTATTGGATGATGACTGGCGCTCCAAAATGTTCAATACAGGCGGTGAACTGTCATTTATGCACGATTTTGACAATGTAGCATTGCAGTTCAATGCCGATTATGGTTACAGAAACTATAACTTCAGAAAAGGTGATGATTTTGAATTGTTTGGAAATGGGTACAATCGTTTCAACAGAATAATAAACGAAGGTTCTATGTTTGCATCGCTCTTTTCTACCGGTAGCTCTATGTGGGATTATTATCTGCAGGTAGGATACCAGGGGTTAAAAGCAGACAAACTGGTTATTAATGATAAGTCAAAGGACTACGATGAGAATATTCTGCGCGTCTATGCCAATATGGCTATGCCTCTTGGTTCCGGAATACTGAATGTGGATTACAGCCAGAAGAGTCTTTTAGGAGATAAGTATTCAGCAATGACAGTAACACCATCCTGGATATGGAGCAATGAAAAGCTGTTCCTTTCAGTTGGTGCAAACGTAGATTTCAGGACCAAAAAGGAGGACAATATCCTGGCGTCGCCTATGGTTGTCTTCAAACAGAATCTGAAGACTACCAAAAACGCTGATTTTGTCCTGCTTACTGAAGTTACCGGTGGCTTGATTGATAATGACATGCGCTCATTATGGGAAATCTCTCCATATTGGACAAGTCAGAACAAGGTGAAGGATGGATACACATTGGTTGATCTATATTCCGGTGTCTCCATGTCGCTGACAGACAGAGTTACCTTTGTAATAGGTAACGGATATAGTTATACAAAGAATGCTGTTTTTCAGACACTGTCAGATTCTCTCATAGTAAGTTCCATGCTTGAACAGCATAACTCCGGATTGTTCTACAATAAACTATCAGTTGATGTAGAGATGTCTTCGCTGCTGAATATGCGTTTTGAGGCAACTCATTATGACTGGACAAACAAAAACTTAGGCAAGGCACTGGCCTACAAACCTGAATGGGATATTCTCCTCGATACCAGATTTGTGATTACAGATGAATTGGATATGACATTGACATACAATTTCAGCAACTTCCATGAATACGAAGGTAAAAGAGTAAACAGTATAAATGATCTGTCTCTGGGTGCCGATTACAGATTCAGGAACAATTTCTCCTTATTTGCCGATGTGAACAACATTTTTAATAGTAGTCACTACTATTATGCAGGCTATATGGCGCAAAAGTTCAATTTTGTAGTAGGTGCAGCGTACAGATTCTGAAATATTTGTTCTACTTTTGCCCCCGAATTTTTTCGGAGCGAATAAATAAATAAGAGTGATGCAGAAAAATTTAGTGATAGTTGAGTCTCCGGCAAAAGCCAAGACTATAGAGAAATTCCTTGGAAAAGACTTTAAAGTTTTATCAAGCTACGGACATATATGTGACTTGAAGAAGAAGGATTTGAGTATTGATACAGATACTTTTGAACCAATATATGAGATACCTCAGGATAAGAAAAGAGTTGTAACGGAACTTAAGGAGGCCGCATCAAAAGCTGAAATGGTCTGGCTGGCATCCGATGAGGACCGCGAAGGAGAGGCTATCAGCTGGCATCTGTATGATACTTTAGGGCTGCAACCGGAAAAGACCAAACGTATAGTATTCCACGAAATTACCAAGAATGCAATATTGGAAGCTATAGAGAATCCACGAGACATTGACAGAAATCTGGTTCTTGCTCAGCAGGCACGCCGAGTTCTTGACAGAATAGTGGGCTTTAAGCTTTCACCTGTATTGTGGCGTAAAATTAAGCCATCATTGTCAGCAGGTCGCGTTCAGTCAGTAGCAGTACGTCTGATTGTAGAACGTGAACGTGAGATTAAAGCATTCAAGCCGGAAGTTTCGTATAAGGTGGTTGCTATATTCAACTATCAGACTGCAGACGGAAATGTAGTGAATGTAAAGGCAGATTACAGTGAGCGTTTCAAATCAAAAGAAGATGCTACCCGTTTCCTTGAAAGCTGTAAGAACAAGGAGTTCAAGGTTATGGATATATCAGTGAAACCTCTTGTCAAGACGCCGGCTCCTCCTTTCACTACATCTACTCTTCAGCAGGAAGCTGCAAGAAAATATGGATTTACTGTTATTCAGACCATGATGCTGGCTCAGCGTCTGTATGAATCAGGACGTATCACATATATGCGAACAGACTCTGTAAATCTGTCATCACTCTGTATCAATTCAAGCCGTCAGGTGATTGAGAGTACAATGGGTGCTGAATATGTTAAGAGTAGACAGTACAATGTAAAATCAAAAGGTGCTCAGGAGGCTCACGAGGCTATCCGTCCAACATATATGGAAAATGCCACAATTGATGCTCCGGCACCGGAAAAGAGAATATATGAGCTTATCTGGAAACGTACCATAGCTTCACAGATGGCAGATGCCCAGATAGAGAAGACAGTGGTTGCTATTCAGGCAGAGGGTCTTCAGGGCGAATTCGTAATTACCGGCGAAGTGACAAAGTTCGATGGTTTCCTTAAGGTTTACAGGGAGACAAGAGACGAAGATTTGGAAACTTCTGCTTCAAATGATTCTCCATTGGGAATGCCGGCATTCAGTATGGGCGACAAGTTACAGGTAAGCAATATAGACGCCATAGAGCGCTTTACACAGCGTCCTCAACGATACAACGAAGCTGCTCTTGTACATAAGATGGAAGAGCTGGGTATTGGCCGTCCATCTACATACGCTCCTACTATCAGCACAATTCAGCAACGTGAATATGTTTTGCGTGAAGATATAGCAGGTACTCATATTAAGTACAATCTGGTTAGATTGCAGGATGGCGAAATATCAGAACAGTTGCTGTCTGAAAATCATGGATCGGAAAAATCAAAGCTTGTTCCAACTGACATAGGACTGGTGGTCAATGACTTCCTGCTGGAAACATTCCCAGATATTATGAGTTACAACTTTACCGCGATGGTGGAAAAAGAGTTTGACGGAATTGCAGATGGTGAAAAGCCATGGGATGCAGTTATCCGTGAGTTCTATGCAGACTTCTCACCAGCTGTGGATAGTGCAATGACTCAGAAGAACGAATATAAAGTAGGTGAACGTGTGCTTGGAACAGATCCTGTATCGGGTAAACCTGTTACAGTAAAGATAGGCAGATATGGTCCTATTGTTCAGATAGGTAGTGCTGAAGACGAAGAGAAACCTCGTTTTGCACAGATGAAGAAGGGACAGACACTGGAAAATATCACCTTTGAACAGGCAATGGAACTGTTTAAACTGCCACGAACACTCGATGAATATAATGGTCAGAGTGTAACTATAGGTACAGGTAAGTTTGGACCTTATATTCGTTATGCAGGTGGATATGTGTCCATACCAAAGAGTTATGATCCATTAACCATATCTTTCGAAGAGGTTCTTGATCTGATTAAAGAGAAAGAGCAGGCAGAAGCAAACAAGTTGATAAAGAAGTTTGATGAATCTGATATAGAGATACTGAACGGAAGATACGGACCTTATATAGCAAGTGGCGGAAAGAACTACAAGATTCCAAAGAATGTTACTCCTGCAGAACTGACAGTAGAAGAATGCAGAAATATCATCAGTGAGCAGGATAGCAAGGCGCCTGCAGCAAAACGTTCTACAAAACGTAAGTAGATGATACGTATTTTCCTGTTGGGGTTTATGGGTGCCGGCAAGACTACATTAGGCAGGGCATTGTCGAAAGAACTCAAGCTATCATTCTGTGATCTGGACCTGTATATTGAGCAGAGATACAGAAAAAGTGTTTCTGAAATATTTGCTCAGAAAGGAGAACAGACCTTTAGAGAGATTGAAAAGGCTATGTTGCATGAGGTAGGCGAATTTGAAGATATTGTTATCTCATGCGGCGGATCTACTCCTCTCTTTTTTGACAATATGGATTATATGCTGGGGCAGGGCGAAACAATATATCTGAATGCAACAACAGATACATTGACCAGGCGTTTAAAACAGGCACGCATGAAACGTCCGCTTATAGCTCAGAAGAGTGATTCTGAACTGGAACAGTATGTAGAGAGTGAGATAAAGAGACGCGAACCCGGTTATCTGAGAGCAAAGCATATATGTCAGGCCGATAATCTGGAGAGTGTAGATCAGATTTCTGATACAATAAAAGAGGTGAAAAAACTGTTGACCATAGAATAATTCATAAGTGCAATGAAAGAATCATTAGTAATAGTAAAAGTAGGAGGTAAAATAGTAGAGGAACCGGAAACATTACAACAGTTGTTGCAAGACTTTTCTGCAATTCCGGGAAAGAAACTATTGGTGCATGGTGGTGGCCGTTCAGCAACAGCTATGGCTGCAAAATTAGGTATAGAGAGCAAAATGGTTGATGGCCGACGCATTACCGATGCAGAGACTCTGAAGGTTGTTACTATGGTTTATGGTGGTCTGGTAAACAAGAATATTGTGGCAGGTTTGCAGGCCAAAGGTGTAAACGCAATAGGTTTGACCGGTGCCGATTGTAATGTAATACAGTCAGTGAAACGTCCTGTAAAGGAGATTGATTATGGTTTTGTAGGCGATGTTAAATCAGTAAATGCCGATTTCCTTTCAGATTTGCTAGACAAAGATATTGTGCCTGTTCTGGCTCCGCTTACACACGATAAGAATGGACTTATTCTGAATACAAATGCCGATACAATTGCCGGAGAAACAGCTAAGGCTTTAGCATCAAAGTTTAAGGTAACCCTTATCTTCTGTTTTGAAAAACCAGGCGTACTGATGAATCAGGACGATGATAATTCTGTTATCCCTTATATTTCATACTACGATTTCCCGTTGCTGGTTGAAAACGGAACTATAAACGGTGGTATGATTCCAAAGATTCAGAATGCCTTTACAGCACTTACAGCCGGTGTAACATCTGTACTTATCACATCGGCATCATCATTGGATAAACTGACAGGAACAACTATTGCATTATAGTTGCTCCTGATTATTATTCTTGTAGTATTTTACTGTGAAGTAGATTAATGCAGCTGCAATTATAGCAAATGCTGTGGCTGTTACTATTGTGGTTGGATCTGATAAAGAGGCTTGTTCGCCGCCGTCAGTCCAGCCAAATTTCATATCCAGGAATGCGAATGAATTATTTACTATGTGGCCAACAACAGATGGCAGGATGCTGCCTGTCTGAATGTACATCCAGCCAAAGAAGATTCCTGCCAGAAATGCAAATGGAATCTGTGCAGGGTTCAGGTGTACAATACCAAACAGGATTGATGATATAAGAATGGCAATCCATGCCTTCTTTGTAGATTGCTTAAATTCGTCTATCATTATCTTTCTGAATATCACCTCCTCCATAATCGGGGCCAGAATAGCAATTGCAACAAATCCCCAAATACTTCCTGTCATGGCTTTAAACTGTTCTGCCATCAGGTCCGGTAACTGTATTACAGTATTAAATATATTCAGCACCATCATAACGCTGAATACCATTGGTATTGATATCAACAGGATTTTGCATGGCACCTGTCTGGTTAAATCGTTTGGCTTAACATATTTCAGAGCCCATAATATCAGGAATGTCATTATACTACTGATAATCAGTCCCCAGACTGTTATGGAGATCATATTGTCTGAATACAGTGATTGAATGTTTTGAATAGACAGTGTTTCTAACTGAGACATTTTAGGCATAATAACAAACAGAATAGCTATTCCGGTGCCAATAATCTGCATTACCAGAAAAAGCAGGAATGAAATAATGGATCTTTTCATAGTTGTATAATTGATTTAATAGTCTTATCGGCTGTATCTTTATCTATTGCCAACTGTTGTGCCAGCTCATTGGGTGAATTAAACTTCCTTTCAGAACGTATATAGCTTACAAACTGCAGTGTAAGTGGTTTGAAGTAGATGTCTTCAGAAAAGTTTAGTATGTGGGCCTCTATGGTTCTGTTGTCCTGACCGTTGAATGTGGGCCTGAATCCAATATTTACCATGGCTGGATAGCTGGCGCCATCTACAGTGGCAATAGCAGAATATACACCATTGCATGGAATCTGCATTAAGTCGCAGTAGGGGCCTAAGTTTGCTGTTGGGAATCCCATCTTTCTGCCATTCTGCATGCCATGGACAACTGTTCCGCTTATAGAATACAGATATCCCAGCATATTGTTAGCCTTTTCTATATTGCCTGCAGCCAGTTTCCTGCGAATGCGAGAGCTGCTGATAGGTTTGCCATCAAACTGTAGTGCCGATGCTCCTATCACCTTCATTCCAATCTCATCGCCTATCTTTTTATAATCTTCAAGTGATTTGTCTTTGTCGCATCCAAAATGGTGGTCATGTCCTACTAAAAGCAACTGAACTCCCAATTTCTTCTGCAGAAACTCCTTCATAAAGGTGTAAGCGTCCATCTGAGATAGCGTTTTGGTAAAGTGCAGGGGAAAGCACATGTCTGCTTTGGTCTGCTCCAGTCGCATTATTTTCTCTTCAGGTGTAGAGAGTAGTAACGGTTTGTAATCAGATTGAAGAATCTGTCTTGGATGTTCCGGGAAGGTTACAACCATACTATGCAGGTTCTCTTCTGTTGCAATTTCCGATAGTTCATCGATAAGGTGAATATGCCCACGGTGTACACCATCAAAGAAACCTATTGTGGCTGCCATCCCTATCTTCTTGTTTTGAATACTCTCTATAGTCATTTCAGAATCTGTTTATTGTTGTGCAAAAGTAATCATACTGATTTATTAAATCTATTTCTGCGAAATTATTTTTTATAAAACTTGTCAGTTTAAACTACTTGCTATATCTTTGCACACGAAAACGGCACTAAACTTGTTTGGTGATGTTTTACGGGCTTTTAGCTCAGTTGGTTAGAGCAACAGACTCATAATCTGGAGGTCCTAGGTTCAAGCCCTAGATGGCCCACAAGAGAATCGCTAACGCGGTTCTCTTTTTTTTGTACTAGGGCTTTCACCTACGGTTATCTCCTTCGTTTTACGTTTGCACCGGCTTCGCCGACAGCAAACACGAAGTCGATGGGTCTCTTCGAGACAAATCTCAAGCCCTAGATGGCCCACAAGAGAATCGCTAACGCGGTTCTCTTTTTTTTGTACTAGGGCTTTCACCTGCGGTTATCTCCTTCGTTTTACGTTTGCACCGGCTTCGCCGACAGCAAA
>JAGCKJ010000154.1 GCA_017647575.1 Bacteroidaceae bacterium
CCAGTACCCAGGGAGTAACTTCCGGTATAGGACCATCGTCGAAAGTAAGATAAACCGAATGCTCCTCCGGATTTTTCCGGAAGAGCGCTTTCGGGTATATCTTATCCAAGATAAATGTTGGTTGTTCAATCAGCATTATTTTCTGGGCTTAACTAACTGTTTTACGGTTACATTCAATCTGCTTTCAAAAGCTTTGACCATGTTTTCATATACTTGTGCAGTAGAAACAAAGGTCTCTTCGTCAAGAGTTCTGGCCAATGTAGGAAGAACGTAGTCTGCTAACATTGTTGCCTCTTCTGCAAACAGCATGGCGCACGATGCAATATCTGCATTGTTCAAACTGAGGTACCAGTTCAGTCTGGATAGATAGTCTGTAGCTATAGGAAGCAGAATCTCTGTTGCCTTCTTTTCGTCTTCAAGCATATAGTACATCTTTGCCATTTCTGTAGAATAGCAAATAATGTCATGTGGCAATGTGCTTGCCGGCATCTCTTTCTCTATCTTGTCTAAAACAACTTTTGCTCTGTTGTAATCGTTTTGCTTGATAAATTCACCTGCCAACTGAACGTATATTCTACGATGTGAATAACACATTCTGCGTATAGTTTCATCCAGATATAGGTTGTCTGCATCTAAACCGCCAAAATTGAAGGTCATAAGGTTCTTATACATCTTTTCTGTATCTACTACAGTGCCTTCTCCATCTCTTGCGTTATAACCTAACTTCTTGTAGTTGAATGGAGTGATTCTGTATGCAAGTCCTTCCTGTATAAAGTGACCACCTAAATTCAGATACATTTCTGATGGAACGGTTACAGACATATACAATGGTCTCTCCCAGTTACATCCTGCTATCAGGCTTAACATCATTATTTCGTTCTTCATAAGAATGTTCTTATTCGCTAACGAAATATACATTCTGTCAGGCATTAGTGCTTTTGTCTCTTCGTCGGTAGCACCTCTGTATTCATAAGGAATAAACATACCGGAACGCAGAATAGCATCTTTATCCAATTCAAACCAGATAGTGTCTGTAGGAACCATGTGATACTCTTTAATCCAATAGTTCAATACATTGTTAAGTTCAAATGAATTGATTACACGCTCTCTTTCTGCCTCTGTTTTAGCATTCTTAAGCAATACCTGTTTGTTTTCCGGACGAACATAAACGTAGTCGTTTGTACCGGTCTGGTAGTCTTTACGTTCAAACGATATAGGCAGTGCAGGCGATTCGTATGCAGGACGTTTCATCTGGTCTATATACCAATCGGTCTGCAGATATGAGAGGTTACATACACGTGTATCGGTACGGAATCCCTCTGTATCTAAGTTGTACCACAATGGGAATGTATCGTTATCGCCATGAGTAAAGATAATAGGATTACCCTCTTCCGGCAGAGTCTTAAGATAGTTCTGTCCAAAATCACGGCAGGTATAACGTCCGCTGCGATCGTGGTCGTCCCAAGTCTGTCCTACCATCTGAATAGGAACTAACAGTGTTACTGCAAATGCCAGTACAGGAGCTGCTTTTTCGCCCAAAACCTTGCGTAGCATCTCAGATATAGCTGCTGTACCCATACCTATCCATATAGCAAAGGCATAGAATGAACCTGCGTATGCATAGTCACGTTCACGAGGCTGCAAAGGTGTCTGGTTCAGATAAACCACAATAGCCAAACCTGTCATAAAGAACAGTGAGAATACCACCCAGAACTGTTGTGTTCCCTTTTTGCCTTTACCTAACTGCCAGCAAAGTCCTATTATACCTAATATAAGTGGCAAGCCGTAGAATACGTTTCTGCCCTTTCCTTTATAGGCTTCAGGCAATATACGTTGATCGCCGCCTACCAGTTTGTTGTCTATGAAATTGATACCGGTTATCCAGTTACCGTTTTCTATCTCTCCGTGTCCCTGTATGTCGTTCTGACGTCCTACAAAATTCCACATAAAGTAACGCCAATACATAAATCCTACCTGGTATCTGAAGAAGAACTTCAGATTTTCCAGCTGAGTAGGAACGGTTACTGTTACCATCTGTCCACAGTTATCGTAAGGAACTTTCTTACCCTTTATGCCACCTACCCAATGGTTGTATTCGCCTATATGTCTGCTTTCAGAACTATACATTCTGGGGAATACCATATTCTGAGCATAGATGTATGAACGTTTTTCGTCCATTACATAGTAGCTGTCTTTTTCGTTTTCGCTGGTCTTCTCTTTACGACCATAAGATTTGCCGGTTACGTCGTACTTAGGATAACAAGCTTCATCTCTAACATCGTATGCCACTTTTGATGAATAGGCCTGTCCATAAAGCAGAGGTCTGTCTCCATACTGTTCACGTGCCAGATATTCGCCCAGTGAGAAGATGTCTTCCGGAGAATCCTGATCCATAGGTGGGTTGGCAGTGGAACGGATTACTATTACTGCGTACGATGAATAACCTATAGTGATGGTCATAATGCAGAGCATCAATGTGTTCATTAACCATTGTGATGGTTTGAATTTTTCAGGGATAATGTTACTGAACAGATAGAATGCTATTATGCCAAGTAACAGGATACCCATTATAACACCCGATGCTTTATGTCCTATAAAAGGCATACCTGTTAATGCTATAGTTAGCAGGAACGATGTGTTTATAGCCCATTCGCGTGTGCCTTTTTGTGTTTCATACACGCTCCATAGCAAAGCTGCTATGAAAAGTATGATATAGACTATAAGTCCGCTGTTGAATGAGAATCCCATTCCGTTTACAAAGAGCAGTTCAAACCATCCGCCTACCTTAACAATACCCGGAACAATGCCGTAGAGTATAGCTGCTATAATAAGTGCCGATACACCTACTGCTACAAGACTGCCCCAAACGGTTGGTTTTTCTGATGTCTTGAAGTAGTAAACCAATACTATGGCTACTATACAAAGCAGGTTCAAAAGGTGAACACCTACTGACACACCAATAAGATATGCTATAAGCACTAACCAACGTGTACTATGTGGCTGGTCGTAGTTCTCTTCCCATTTTAATATGAGCCAGAATGTTACTGCAGTACAGAGTGAAGAGTAGGCATAAACTTCGCCCTCTACAGCGCTGTACCAGAATGTATCACTCCATGTGTATGCCAATGCTCCCACAATACCGGAACCTAATATGGTTATGGTTTGCCATAGGGTAGGGTCTTCTTTACCTGCTATCAGCTTTTTGGTCAGGTGTGTTATACTCCAAAACAGAAATAGTATGCAGGCTGCACTAAGCAGAGCCGACATAATGTTTACCATCATGGCCACTTTTGACGGGTCGTCAACAAACTGTGAAAACAGGTTTGCGGTAAGCATAAAGATAGGTGCTCCAGGTGGGTGTCCTACCTCCATCTTATAACCTGTAGTAATGAATTCCGGGCAGTCCCAGAAGCTTGCGGTTGGCTCTATGGTCAGGCAGTATGTTACTGCTGCCACTACAAAAATCAGCCAACCAAAGATGGTGTTCAATCTTTTGTAACTCATAGACTGATGTTGTTTCTATTATAAATCTTGTCCTATATCGCTA
>JAGCKJ010000023.1 GCA_017647575.1 Bacteroidaceae bacterium
GTCATGCAGGGTGTGTATGCTGTTTGTGGTCAGGTAGCGTGGAGAATAGAAGGTCATGAAGTTTGAATTGATGGCTGTCTGTTTCCAGCTGTTGTCCTGTGGCGTACTTACATCGGAATCATCTGACGGAGACATAACTGCCACAAAGTTGAATCTGTCTGCATACTTATTAAAAGGTGTATAGTTAAGTATCTCCTGTGCAGCTGTTTCAGCATCTTTTAAAAAGAGTTTCATCTCCTTTTTTGTATAACCTTCTGCAACAATTGCCACATCAATACATTCAGCAGGGTTTCCGCCTTTATGGATGTATTTGTAAGGCTGCGGCTGCTGGCCGGAGAGATCTCTGATTAGCACATCAGTTGGATTGATGTTGTGTCTTAGTGTTGCTGTTGCTTCAGCTTTATTGTTGTACAGAACTATTTCTGCAATTGCCTCTTTTTGTGGCTGTGGAACCAGAATTGTGAATTCAAAACTTTTGTTGATCTCTGTAGCTTCCGGTGTTGACAACCACTCCTGGAACAGGGATGAAAAACTGCTCTTGTATAGAATAGTTCCGGTGGCGGCATCATAGAGTGTAAGTATGCCGTTTCCATCCAATGGCACACTTTGCATATTGGTTCTGCGACCATGCCAGCCTGGTAGCTTTTTAAGTTCTTTGACTGATACCATCTGAACAGATGCATTGCCTGTAAAGGTGTAGTCTATTCTCAGGGTGGAGTTATGGAATGTGGAGCTGAAATCGGCAGCAAGGACTGTTCCTAAAATGGTTAATAGGATAGTTGTAAGTATAATTTTTCTGACTTTCATAATTGCTATATTAACAGTTCGGAGTTCAAAATTACAGTTTTATTGTCATTCCATAATGAAAGGAATGGTTTATTTTATTAACTTCGCAGAATATTAATGTTTTATACAATGAAAACAGATAAGAGAGGTTTGTTGGCACTTTCGCCAATTCTGGTTTTGCTTGGAATGTTTCTGTTGATATCGTTAGTATCGACAGATTTTTATAGCGTCTCCATAGAATTGCCTTTTATGGTTGCTATTGTCTATGGAATGTTCCTGCTGAAGGATATGTCATGGTCTAAACGTGTACAACTTCTTTCACGTGGTTTAGTAGGTAATGGTGTGCTATATATGTTGTGTATCTTCTGTCTGGCGGGTGCTTTTGCTACATCTGCCAGAAATATGGGTGCCATTGATGCTACTGTGGCTTTAACACTGAAGTATCTTCCGATGGACTTTATACCTGCCGGTATATTCATTGCTGCCTGTTTTATCAGTCTGTCCATAGGAACATCGGTAGGAACGATTGCTGCTCTGGCTCCGGTGGTAACAGGTCTGGCAGATCAGATGTCGGTATCTATGGCATGGCTGATGGCAATAGTTGTGGGTGGTGCTTTCTTTGGCGATAACCTGTCGTTTATATCCGATACAACTATAGCGGCTACACAGACACAGGGTTGTAAGATGAACGAAAAGTTCAAGGCAAACTTTATGCTAGTGTTGCCGGCTGCAATAGTTACACTGCTCATCTACATATTTGGAAATCAGAGTATGGGTGCAATTGCTCCTGTAGAGAATATTGACTGGATAAAGATTCTGCCGTATATTATGGTTCTGGTGCTTGCTATGTGTGGCGTTAATGTGCTTTATGTGCTGTTGCTGGGTATTCTTATAACTGATGTGGTAGGTTTAATATGTGGTACTTTAACAGTAGCTACAGTATTCAGTTCAATAGGGGATGGATTGAAATCGATGCATGAACTGAACATTATAACTATGTCTGCAGCAGGTTTGATGACAATTATAAGGAGTGCTGGTGGCTTTGATTATCTGATAAGCAGAATCAGTAAGCGAATCACCAGTGCACGTGGAGCAGAGTTGGCTATTATGAAGCTTACTGCATTGACAAATGTATGTACAGCCAATAATACTATCGCTATCCTAACTACCGGTTTTATAGCAAAGGACCTGTCAAAAAAATATGGTGTGATGCCACGTATATCGGCATCCATAATGGATACAACATCGTGCTTTATTCAGGGAATTTTGCCGTATGGTGCTCAACTGCTAATGGCTGCTGGACTGGCATCAATCAGCCCGGTGCAGATAATTCCGTATCTCTATTATCCTATGTTGATAGGATTGATGGTGGTGATATCGATTCTGGTTGGCTATCCACGTAAAAAACAGACAAATAACTAACAAATATTAATATGAGACTGACAAACAAATTTTTAATTGGATTTATGACAATTGCAGCTTGTGGTTGTGGTCAGAAGCAGTCTGACAATCCACTGCTAAACGAATTTACAACGCCTTATGGCATTGCTCCGTTTGAAGAGATTACTATTGACAACTACCGTGAAGGTATTTTGTTGGGAATGGAAGAACAGAAAGCCGAAATAGAGGCTATCATAAACAATCCTGATGAACCAACTTTCCAGAATACTATTGTGGCAATGGATCAGAGTGGTAAACTGTTGAGAAAGGTTCGTGGAACTTTCAGCCCGTTGACCAGCAGTAATTCTACTGAAGAGAGCAGAGCACTGGAAAAGGAACTGTCACCATTGATGTCGGCACACAGCGATGATATCAACCTTAACGAAAAACTGTTTGCACGTGTCAAGAAGGTGTATGACAACAGAGATAACATAAAACTGACACCTGAAGAGAAGACAGTTCTGGAGAATATCTACAAGCGTTTTGTGAATAGTGGTGCAGAACTGAATGATGAACAGAAGGCTAAGTTGCGTGAACTGAATCAGCAACTTTCTATGCTTGAACTTACCTTCTCACAGAATCTTTTGCACGAAACAAACAACACATTTGTTGTAGCAAACAGTCTGGAGGAACTGAAGGGATTGCCACAGGAGAATATTGATGCAGCAGCAAAGATGGCTGCAGATAATGGTCAGCCTGGTAAATGGATGTTCAATATGCAGCGTCCAAGCTGTAATCCGGTACTGCAGTATTGTGAAAACCGTGATTTGCGTAAAAAGGTTTATGATGCATATTACAACCGCGGTAACACAGGTAATGAATACGACAGCAAAGAGGTGTGTCTTCAGCTTGTAACTCTTCGTTTGGAGAAGGCTAAGCTGATGGGTTACAACAACTATGCGGAGATGGTTCTTGAAGACCGTATGGCAAAGACTCCTGAAGCTGTATTTAATCTGTTGGATCAGGTTTGGGAACCTGCTGTAGCTAAGGCAAAAGAGGAACTTGATGATATTCGTGCTGAGATTCGCAAGGAGGGTAAGAACTTTGAACCTGCAGGTTGGGACTACATGTACTATCTGGACAAGGCCAAGAGAGCTAAATATTCTGTTGATGAAC
This sequence comes from Bacteroidaceae bacterium, assembly GCA_017647575.1. Lineage (GTDB taxonomy): Bacteria > Bacteroidota > Bacteroidia > Bacteroidales > Bacteroidaceae > Colenecus. Next base: position 3,343 of record JAGCKJ010000023.1, read on the forward strand.
AGGAGATACGTGAATATATGGAGATCAACAACGTTATGAAGGGTGTTTTCCATGTAGCTACAAAACTTTATGGTGTGACTTTCCGTGAAATTACAGCAGATGTTCCTGCTTACGAACCAACTGCAAAGGCATACGAAGTAATTGACAAGGATGGTACAGTTCTAGCTATCTTCTATAGCGATAACTATCCACGTGAAAGCAAACGTGCCGGTGCATGGTGTACATCGTTCCGTAGTCAGAGCTACGAAGGCGACGAACGTATTATTCCAATCGTTGTGAACAGCACCAATATGACTGCTCCAACTGGTGACGGTCCAGCTCTTCAGAGTATAGATAATGTAGAGACTCTGTTCCACGAATTTGGTCATGCCCTTCACAGCTTTATGCGTGATGTTCGTTACAATGGTGCAGGTGGTGTGGAACGCGACTTTGTGGAACTTCCTTCACAGGTTAATGAACACTGGGCATTTGAACCAGAGGTGCTTGCTGTCTATGCTAAGCACTACAAGACAGGCGAAGTTATTCCTGCTGAACTGGTAGAGAAGATTCAGAAGAGTGCACAGTATGGTCAGGGTTTTGCTACTGTAGAGTATATTGCTGCTTCATACAGCGACATGGATCTGCATGTTCTTACTGAGATTCCTGAAAATCTTAACGTTATGGATTTTGAGGCTGCCGGTCTGGCTGCTCGCGGTATTCCTTCACAGATTCTTCCTCGTTACCGTATGACTAACTTCAGTCACACTATGGGTGGTGGTTATACTGCCGGCTATTATAGCTATATGTGGGCAGAAGTTCTTGATGCTGATGCATTTGATGCTTTCAAGGAGACTGGAGATATTTACAATCAGGAGGTTGCAGCCAAGTTCCGTAAGTATGTGCTTACTCCTGGCGGTATTGATGATGGTATGGTTATGTACAAGAACTTCCGTGGTCGTGAGCCACAGATTGATGCCTTGTTACGTAATCGTGGCTTCAAATAATTAGGTAGCTTACTATAAAATAGCAGCCCAGTGCATTTGCATCGGGCTGCTATTTTTTTTTTAGGCTCTGTTCAATTAAACAGGTTATTGTTTTACTACGCGGAGAAGTGGATTATCGGCTGCAATGGCACGCAGGAACTTTTCGCTGTATCCGCTCTGTTCAGGGAACTCAGGTTGTGAAGGGTGGTGACCATTATTCATAAAACTGCCATCTTCATTCTGAAGTTTAACATTACCATCAATGTATTTCACCATTAGATAGTCATCCAGTTCGCTCCACTTTTTCCATAGTGCCTGAGCATTCTCTACAGACCATTCAGTAGCCTTTTTTGTCATCTTTTTAGGACTCATTTCGGCCAAGACCTTA
>JAGCKJ010000155.1 GCA_017647575.1 Bacteroidaceae bacterium
GACTCCACCAACTCCACCGGTACCGCCACCTGATCCACCAATACCACCAGATCCACCAACACCAAGTCAGCTCCCTATATGGCTACTTGCTAAGATACGTGAGGAGAATTTTAAGAGGAGGTAATAAATGATTAATACATATGGTATAGGTATTCCTACCTATTATGATCATATCAATGTAGAAAATTCACAGATACAGCCAAGTACAGTGCATTGTATGAATACAGGCCTGCAGTGGTATTTTCAGAGATATCTTTTACAAAGGATAATATCCGTGTACAAATGGAAATTACCGGAGAACTGGGCCGAAAATTATTTCACCTATGTGCTGTACTGCTGGGGATATATCTCAGTATTTGAAACTGATAAGTTTGGGGTTATTCCTCAGGGATGCGGTCTCATGGGTTATGATGTGATGTATCAGCCTACACATGCTGTGATATCCAATCCGCTGCTTACAGGTATCCTGCAGCCCAGGATAGGCAGGGAGTGCACTATAATAAAGCTCCAGCCTGATTGGGGTGGAGTGATGGATATAGTTAATTTCTTTGCTGATCTGCTGGCCCTGTGTGCTGAGGGTGTAGGTATGAACCTAGTAAACACCAAGCTCAGTTATGTATTCTTTGCTGAGGATAAGGGAGCAGCTGAGTCATTTAAGAAGATGTATGATGATGTTGCATCTGGTAAGACAGCGGTAGTTATTGATAAAACTCTCAGGAATGAGGATGGATCTCTTAACTGGGAGATGTTCAATCAGGATCTTAAGAGTGCTTATATCACACCGGATATCTTATGTGATATGCGTAAGATCGTAGAGATGTTTGATACCAAGATCGGTATACCCAATGCTAATACAGACAAGCGTGAGAGACTTAATACTGATGAGGTCAATGCTAACAATGTTGATACTGTATCTCTGGCTGATCTGTGGTTAAATGAGCTCAAAAAGGGTTGTGATGCTACCAGAAAACTGTTTGGTATTGATATTGATGTAGAGTACCGCTTTAAAGAGGTTGAGGATATCGTAACAGATACTCATGATAATGCAGATGTTATACAGATGAAACCGGATAAGGGAGGTGTAGCATGAGAGCAACTTTATCAGTTTTAGGTTTATATAATGAAGATGATACTTTGTTTGATGATATGGTGGTGCCAGAGTCAGATCATTTATCAAAAGAGGATCTTATTGAAAATATTCTGGCCCAGTGTGCAGAGCTGGAGGTGCTGTATACAGAGCCTGTAATGTTCAAACATATACTTAAGTATTGGAGCAGGAGTAGGCTCCATGTATGGCAGGAGCTGGCTGATACCATGGATTATGATTATAATCCTATCTGGAATAAAGATGTACATGATGTTGAATACATCAAAAATACCAAAGATGAGAGCACTGTATATTCTGATCAGGCCTCCAATACCTCATCTGGTACCACAACTAATCAGGCTGTAGCTTTTAACTCCGGTACCTTTGATGATAGGGAAAAAGATACATCCTCAGGATCCATGAGCTCTACTGATAACAGCACCACCAGAGACTCCGGATATCATGATGAGAGCAGGGATCTGGTATCACAGGGCAATCAGGGAGTTACCAGCACACAGCAGCTAATAAAGGAGCAGCGAGAAATATCGGAATTTAGTTTATATGATATAATTATAAAGGAGTTTAAACTCCGATTTTGCTTGCTAGTATATTGATAAAATAATGAAAGAAAGGAGGTAAAGCTATGGGATTATGGGAGCATTTTCCGTATACGAATTTTCATAATCTTAATCTGGACTGGATTGTTACTAAAGTTAAAGAGTTAAACCAGAAAGTAACAGAACTGGATCAGTGGGCCCAGACTCATCAGGGCGAGTATGAGGTGCTTTTACAGCGTGTTAATGTTATTGAAACTGAGATAGACACCTTTGAGACTCAGATACGTAGTGAGTTTGATCAGTTAAAAGCACAGCAAAGAGCTGAGTTTGATGCTCTTAAGGCTGAGACTACTGATATCATCAACAGAGAAGTAACAAGGCTGGAAAATGAGGTCAATCAGGCTATTACTGAGCTTGAAAATGATTTCAATCAGCTGCTATCAGATGTTACTGCTAGGATCCGACAGATGGAGTATGAGCTCAATCAGGCTATCATAAACCTCAATAATCTGTTTGATGCTAATAACAGATATATGATGCAGTGGGTTGAAAACAGATTACAGGAGTTTATTGACAGTCTCCCTGAGATCCTAACTGTAATGGTTTACAATCCGGTACAGGGTCAGGTAACTGATATCCAGCAGGCAGTTAATGATCTTTACACTGTAGCATGTTATGAGGGTATCACAGCTGCTCAGTATGACAGCCTACAGCTTACTGCATCAGAGTATGATGCATTGGAGCTTACAGCTGCGCAGTATGATCAGTATGGATACAAATTACTTGGTTATCCGGATCCTGATCTGTATATGATCTCACCATTTACCGGTGAAACTGTTCTGGTTAAGGATGTTGTTACTGATCTGGCTCATCTCTATATGGGAGGTATCACAGCAGCTGATTATGATGCTCTAGAGCTTACAGCAGATGATTATGATGCTAAAGAGCTTACAGCATTTAATTATGACTGGTTTGCTGATGAGTTATTAAATGCATAGAAAAGGAGGATAATATATGAATTACACAACATACTATGAGCTGCCTCAGTATCAGGGCAGTGATAAAACAGCATGGCTCACAACTTTTAATGCCGCTATGTCTGCTATTGATGCAGGCATACATGAGGCCAAGGCTGAGGCTGATGCTAATGCTTTATCAATCACTACTCTGCAGAGTACCGTTGAGACCATCTCTGGTACAGTGAGCACACAGGGTACTACACTTGATACTGTTGCATCTAATCTCACAACTGTCACAGGAACTGTTAACACAATTACAGCTCTCATAGGCAACGGATTACCAACCACAACAGATAAGACTATCATTGGAGCTATCAATGAGATCAATGCTAAGATCGCTCCTGAGGATATACAGGTTGAGACTCTTGCTATCTCAGGAACCTCTGTAGAATTTGATGTGCCTACATCCGGAGATAATCTGATTGATTTCTATGTGTCAGATGGATCTCAGCCTACAGCTATTGATACATCAGTATCTGGAAAGGTCACTCTTACATTTGATAGTGCTGCTTATGCTAGATCTGTATTCTGTAAGATTGAAACTGTTACAGTATCTTAAGGAGGTGTAAATATGAGTAATGCTTATAGAGCTGTAGTACAGTCAGGTGGTGGAGCTGCTGTAGGAGATGCTACTGCTGCTGATGTACTTACAGGTAAAACTTTTAGTGGAGCGGTAGGATCTGGAGTAGCTGGTACAATGCCTAACAATGGAGCAGTTAGTGTTAATCTGACAACAGGGCAGACATATACAGTACCTGAGGGTTATCATAATGGTCAGGGAACCGTAACAGCTCCAAGTGCCGGCAGTTATGATACATCATTCACACCAACTATTGGCAGTGGTTCAAATATAGCTGCCACCAACTGTACAATAGGAAAATACTATATTATGTATATTTCAAGTGCATATGGTTCTCAGGTATTAACTGGCTGTACTCAGATAGCACAATTTGATGCCTCAGGAGATGGTAAAACTCGTGTCCTTCTTGTAGAGGCTACTGCTGCTACAATTGGAGCTGGCAATGCAATGGAAACTACTGCCAGACTCGTACCTGTAGAATTGACATTAACATAATGGAATATAAACAGGCCATTTAACACAAATAGAGGATCTAGATCTTAATGATCTGGATCCTTTTATTTTGACAATTCAAAATTTCTAATAAATCGTTAATTACA
>JAGCKJ010000024.1 GCA_017647575.1 Bacteroidaceae bacterium
ATAGAAGAGATGAGACAAAAGGCTCAGAAAAAACTATGGAATGACGATATCAAGCAGATATTTGAGAAAGAGCTGGCAAAACTGGAACGCACCAATGCCCAGACTCCTGACTACAATATTCAGCTAACATACCTGCAGACATTTCTGAACCTGCCATGGAATGAATATACTCAAGACAACCTCGATATGAAGAATGCCCAGAAGTCACTGGACAAAGAGCATTATGGATTGGAAAAGGTAAAAGAGCGTATCCTGGAACATCTTGCAGTGATGAAACTGCGTGGAGATTTCAAATCACCAATTATCTGTCTGTATGGCCCTCCGGGAGTTGGCAAGACATCACTTGGTCAGTCAATAGCAAATGCTCTGAAGCGTAAATATGTACGCATTTCACTTGGCGGTCTGCACGATGAATCAGAAATTCGCGGACATCGTAAAACATATATAGGCGCAATGCCGGGACGAATCATCAAGGGCATAATCAAAGCCGGTTCTTCCAATCCGGTATTCATCCTGGATGAAATTGACAAGATAAGCCAGATGACTCATCAGGGCGATCCGGCAGCTGCACTTCTGGAAGTACTGGACCCAGAACAGAACAGCGCATTCCACGATAATTTCCTGGATGTGGATTACGATTTGTCAAAAGTTATGTTCATAGCAACAGCTAACAACCTGAACACCATCCCTACCCCACTTCTGGACCGTATGGAACTTATAGAGGTTAGTGGCTACATAACTGAAGAGAAGAAAGAGATTGCTAAACGTCATCTCATCCCTAAAGAGATTGAAGCCAATGGCATTCCAAAGAAGACAATAAACATCAGCAGCAAGGCTATTGAAGCAATTATTGAGGATTACACAAGAGAATCAGGTGTAAGATCTCTGGAAAAGAAGATAGGCAAAATTTGCCGTCGAATTGCATACAAATATGCATCGGAAGGTGAATTTGAAAAGAAGACCATTCAGCCATCCGATTTGAAAGAGCTACTGGGTACCAAACCATATTCCCGCGACAAATATCAGGGCAATGATTATGCAGGTGTTGTAACAGGACTGGCATGGACAGCTGTAGGCGGCGAAATTCTCTTTGTAGAGACCAGCCTGAGCCGTGGCAAAGAGGGCAAACTGGTACTGACAGGTAATCTGGGCGATGTAATGAAGGAATCAGCAATGCTTGCTTTGGAATTTATCAAAGCCCACGCAGGATTACTGAATATTGATTCATCTGTATTCAATTCCTGGAATGTACACATTCACGTTCCGGAAGGTGCCATACCAAAAGATGGCCCATCGGCAGGTATAACAATGGCCACATCCATAGCATCGGCATTTACTCAAAGGAAGATAAAGGCCAATCTGGCAATGACAGGCGAAATCACCCTTCGTGGCAAGGTATTACCTGTAGGTGGTATCAGAGAGAAAATTCTGGCTGCCAAACGTGCCGGTATCAAAGAGATAATTCTCTGCTCCGAAAACAGACGTGATATAGAGGAGATTCCGCAGGAATATCTTAACGGATTACAGTTCCACTACGTAAACAACATCACAGAAGTATGGAATATTGCACTCCTGGATGAAAAAGTACAGAATGCACTAGATATAATAGCTTAATAAGAATTTAAAAAAATAGAGCTTTGGCAAAGTTATCATTTCAACTACAGCATACCGATTCAGCGACAGAAGCTCGTGCAGGAATCATCACTACTGACCACGGACAGATAGAGACACCTATCTTCATGCCAGTTGGTACTGTTGGTAGTGTAAAGGCTGTACATGTAAACGAACTTAAAGACGACATCAAAGCACAGATTATTCTGGGCAACACATATCATCTTTACCTGAGACCTGGTCTGGATGTTCTGGAACAAGCCGGTGGTTTGCATAAATTCAACGGTTTTGACAGACCTATGCTCACTGATAGCGGTGGCTTTCAGGTATTCTCATTAACAGGATTACGTAAGATGACAGAAGAGGGTGTTACTTTCCAGTCACATATTGATGGTTCCAGACATCTGTTCACACCGGAGAGAGTAATGGATATAGAGCGTTCCATTGGTGCTGATATAATTATGGCATTCGATGAATGTACACCGGGCACAGCCGATTACAACTACGCAAAAAAATCCATGGAGCGCACCCACAGATGGCTGGACCGATGCATAACCCGTTTCAACGAAACAGAGCCGAAATACGGTTATCACCAGTCACTCTTCCCTATAGTACAGGGTTGTGTTTACAAAGATCTGCGTACACGTTCAGCAGAATTCGTAGCATCAAAAGAGTGTGAAGGAAACGCCATAGGCGGCCTTGCAGTAGGCGAGCCTGCCGAAGTGATGTATGAGATGATTGAGGTAGTAAACGGCATACTTCCAAAAGATAAACCCAGATACCTGATGGGTGTAGGAACACCAGCAAACATCCTGGAAGGCATAGAGCGCGGTATCGATATGTTTGATTGTGTAATGCCAACCAGAAACGGACGCAATGCAATGCTCTTTACCAAAGACGGCATTATAAACATCAGGAACAAAAAATGGGAGAACGATTTCTCTCCAATTGAACCAGAAGGAGCATCATATGTAGATAGATTATATACTAAAGCTTATCTGCACCATCTGTTCAAGGCAAAAGAGTATCTGGCTCTACAGATAGCATCCATTCACAATCTGGCATTCTATCTATGGATGGTAGGCGAAGCCAGAAAGAATATACTTACTGACAACTACAGCAGTTGGAAACAGATTATGGTAAAGCGTTTCATGCAACGTTTATAACGAAATAAAAAAGAGATAATGGGAAAATTCAGATTCAAAATACTGAACAAATTAGACTGGTACATCATAAAGAAGTTTCTTGGAACCTACTTCTTTTCTATTGCATTGATCATTGCCATATCGGTAGTTTTCGACTACAACGAACACATAGACAAGCTAAAAGAGGCTCCGGTAAGAGCTGTAATTTTTGATTATTACCTAAACTTCATTCCATACTTTGCAAACCTGTTCAGCCCGTTATTTGTGTTTGTGGCAGTAATCTTCTTTACATCGAAACTTGCTGAAAATTCAGAAATCATTGCGATGTTCTCTACTGGGCTAAGTTTCAAAAGACTGATGGTGCCATATATGATTTCCGCGGCACTGATTGCAGCGCTTACACTTACGTTAGGATCGTATGTAATCCCCAAGGGGAACCTTACTATGAACGAATTCAAGAACATGTATATGAACAAAAAGAGCAGTTCCTCCATGTCTGCCCGTAATATACAGCTTGAAGTAGATGAAGGGGTGATTGCATATATGGAGCGTTTTGAAACATACAATCAGATGGGATACCGCTTTACCCTGGACAAATTTGTAGATAAGAAACTGGTATCTCACATGACTGCCCGCAGCATAGAATATGACACACTATCTACCGACAAACATCGCTGGATAGCCAAGAACTATATGATAAGAGATTTGTCAGGTGATGTTGAAGTAATACGTCAGGGTTCCACATTAGATACCATTATACCTATGGAGCCTAATGATTTCCTTATAAAACAGGGACAGCAGGAGACCATGACAAATCCAGAACTGAAAGAGTACATAACCAGGCAGAAAGAGAGAGGATTTGGCAACATACAGCTATTTGAGATTGAATATCACAAACGCTACGCAATGGCATTTGCATCATTCATTCTTACCATAATTGGTGTATCATTATCAAGCCGAAAAGTTAAGGGAGGTATGGGACTCTACTTAGGTATAGGACTAGGATTGAGTTTTGGATATATACTATTCCAGTCTGTTTCATCTACCTTTGCTGTAGCTGGAACCATGTCAGCATTCTGGGCTGAATGGTTGCCTAACATCATCTATCTGTTTATAGCAATATTCTTATACTACAAAGCGCCCAAATAACCATTTGGACGCTTTGTTTATCATTTCATTCTGTTCAGTAATCAATACTGTTCTTTGTCATTTGGAAAATCGCAGCTCTTTACATCTTCTACGTAGTTACCTACAGCCTGGGTAATTACAGAATAGAGGTCTGCATATCTTCTAAGGAATCTTGGACTGAAATCATTATTCATGCCAAGCATATCAGAAACCACAAGAACCTGACCATCAACACCACCGCCGGCTCCTATGCCTATTACAGGAATAGTGAGTTCAGATGCTACACGCTGTGCCAGCGCTGCAGGAATCTTTTCCAGCACAATAGCAAAACAGCCAGCCTCTTCCAAAAGATGAGCATCAGCAATAAGTTTTTCTGCTTCTGCCTCCTCTTTGGCACGTACTGCGTATGTACCGAACTTATTTATGGACTGTGGAGTAAGTCCTAAATGTCCCATTACAGGGATACCTGCATCAAGAATTCTGCGTACTGATGGCAGAATCTCTGCACCACCCTCCAGTTTCAGAGCATCTGCATGGGTAACCTTCATTATCTTAATGGCGTTTGTAACAGCCTCCACATCACTTATCTGATATGTACCAAAAGGCATGTCAACCACCACAAGAGCTCTTGACACTGCGCGTACCACGGATTTGCCATGGTAGATCATCTGATCGAGAGTAATTGGCAATGTTGTCATATTACCTGCCATAACATTCGATGCAGAATCGCCTACCAGAATAATATCTATTCCTGCTGCATCCACTATCTTTGCCATGGTGTAATCGTATGATGTCAGCATAGCTATTTTCTCACCACGTTGTTTCATCTCTCGCAACCTCTGGGTTGTTACCTTTCGCTTATCATCAGAAGAAATATATCCCATCTTTATTTAATTTTTCGTTTTTTTCAGATAGGCAAAGGTAATAATAAAAACAATCACTAAATTTGTATGATGGCAAAAATATAGTGTCAATGGCAAAACAGACCCAATCCCTTCTTACTCTTTACAAAGCATCAGCCGGTTCAGGAAAGACCTTCACACTGGCTGTCAGATATATTGCAATGGTGGTTAGAGAGCCATCAGACTATCGTCATATACTGGCTGTAACCTTTACAAACAAGGCCACTGCCGAAATGAAACAGCGTATTCTGTCACAGCTATACGGCATTGGAAACGGACTGGAAGAATCGGCATCTTATCTGGAAAAGGTGAAAGAGTTCCTGCCAGAAAAATTCACAGAGAGCACAATCAGGGAGAATGCCAGAAGAGCCTTAGACCTTATACTGAATGATTACAGCCATTTCCGCATAGAGACCATAGACAGCTTTTTCCAGAGAGTTTTGCGCGGACTGGCACGCGAACTGCAACTTGGCTCCGGTTTAACACTGGAACTGGATACAGACGCAGTAATATCTGATGCTGTCGATACATTTCTGGCAGAGCTTAAGCCAGGAACAAGAGAAAACAACGATGTAGTCCAGTACGTAATAGAAAACATAGAAAACGATTCCAATTGGCACATTGACAGCAAGATAAAAACGTTCAGTCATCAACTGTTTCAGGAGACCTTTCTTGAAAAAGGCGATGATTTAAGAACATATCTGCAACAAACTGACAGCATAGCAAATTATCGCAAAGAGCTGGACAAGTGCAAAGAACAGATGGAAGCAGTAGCCGAAAAGCACTGTGACTGCGGAGAACAGATACAAAAACTTATTAATGACAACCCCGATTACGGCAGTTACGTAGCAAGTAACCCCTTAAAGCTATTTGCCCAGATAGCAGCAGGAGAAATTTTAGACAAAAAAGGAGGATTTACCAAAACCGCCTATACCTGTATAGAAAAAGGTGCTGAAGGTATTCTAAAAAAGGCAGGGCTGACTCGTGTCGGGAATGCCTGTACTCTGTCTGATATAATTGTAGATTTATTACAGCAATCAATAGACACTTATACTGAATATATCTACATAAAGAACTCATATTCAGCCGCAAAACGATACCTGAACGAACTAAGTCTGTTACTGGCAATCCGCAAAGAGATTACCGCCCAAAACAGGGAACAGGACCGTTTTGTACTTGCCGACACTACACATCTGCTAAGCCAGCTGGAAGAGGGCGATACATCGTTTGTATTTGAAAATACAGGCAGTTTTACCAAACATATAATGATAGATGAATTCCAGGACACATCACGTCTGCAATGGAAGAATCTGCGTCTGTTGCTTATAGAGTGCTTATCGCAGAATAAGGAGTGTCTGGTGGTAGGCGATGTAAAACAGTCCATCTATCGCTGGCGAAATGGAGACTGGAACATTCTGAACACAGGTATAGAGCATGAGCTGTCTATTTACAACCCCAAAACAGTTACTCTGAATACCAATTTCAGAAGTCATAGCAGAGTGATTGATTTCAACAACCTGTTTTTCCCTGTAGCACAATCATATCTATCGGAAGTATATAAAGGTACATTCTCTACAGAACACCCCAGTCTCTCCGGAGCATATTCTGATGTATGCCAGCTGAGCAATAAGAATGAGAATAGCGGTTACATCTGTCTGGAACTTCATGACAACAAGAATATTGACGACGAATCCGCACTTATGCCCGGCATAATTGCAGAACATCTGGACAGGCTTACTGCAGCAGGAGTTAATCAGGGCGATATTACCATTCTTACACGTAGCAACAAAAGTATTGCGCAGATATGCAGCTGGTTTGCCGAAAACAGGCCTGAATACAGAATGGTATCAGACGAAGCGTTCTATATGGAGACATCGCCTGCATTGAGAATCATCATCAGTGCAATGCGTTATATAAGCAATCCTGCAGATAACATATCGCTTGCAGCACTTGCCATAGAGTGGAATAACTATGTAAAGAGGGAACCCATATCATTTGAAGGCATATTGCAGGAAAACATCACAGGTAATATACCATCCGCTTTTTTTGAATCGGTTGAAAAATTCAGCCACCTGCCACTATACGAAATGGCAGAAGAGCTATACCGCATATTAGAAATAGGCTGTATTGAAAATCAGGATGCATACATCTTCTCATTCTTTGACAGATTGCGTCTGTTTACACAGAAAAAAAGCAATACATTATCTCTATTCATTGAAGAGTGGGACAACACACTGCACAAAAAGCCAATAGCAATGGGCAATACAGAGAGTATAAGACTGATGACCATACACAAATCAAAAGGACTTGAATTCCATACCGTTATACTGCCATATTGTAACTGGCAGATAGACAACGGCAGTAAATTGTGGGTAGAGCCAAAGAAAGATCCATTCAACAAACTGCCACTGCTTCCCATAGAGTGTACATCATCACTTAAGGAATCTGTTTTTTCCAATGACTATCAGAAGGAGTACAGCGACACATTGGTAGATAATTTGAACATACTCTATGTAGCTTTCACCAGAGCTGCAGCAAATTTAATAGTGTTGGGACAGACCAAGGGCAAGAAAAATGGTTTCAATACCTACGACATCCTGTCATATTTTGCAGAAGGTCAAACAGAGACCGAACATAATGAGCATATTACATCATATATCTCCGGTGAAATAATTTCAAGCAGCAGAGAGAGTAAAAGGGAATCACAGAACCCACTTACTGCAGAAAAGGATATTCAAACCATAAATATGTGCCACTATCCGCTAAGCACCCAGTTCAAGCAATCTACTGAATCCATGCGATATATGGCAGACATCACAACGGAAAACAGCAGAACCGAATCATATATAGAACAGGGCAAACTACTGCACAGACTATTCTCTACAATCAACACCGCTAAAGATATAGACAGAGAGACAGACCGTATGCTTGCCGAAGGACTTATAGAGAGCAGAAAAAGTGCAGATTCCATTAAACAGTTTATACATAAAGCCATAGACAAACCGGAAATAAGAGGCTGGTTTGATGGCAATTACAGACTTCTGAACGAAACATCCATTCTATTCAGAGAGAATGGAACCACACAGAAACGTATTCCTGACAGAGTTATGATAAACGGCAACAAAGCCACAGTGGTGGATTTTAAGTTTGGAAAGGAATATGAAGGGTATCTGCATCAGGTAGAGGAGTACATTTCACTGCTGAAACAGATGGGATTCACAGAAGTGGAGGGATATATCTGGTATGTTTACAACAACAAAACAATTAAATGCTGACTATGGAACAGTTTCTTAAAATAACAGCCCGAAATCTATATGACAACTACTGTTCCGCAGTAACAGGACTATCAGGAATCACAGTAGTATTCCCAAACAGACGTGCCCGTCTCTTCTTTGACGACTATCTGGCACAATGTTCAGATCAGCCTTTCTGGTCGCCGAACTATTTAACCATCGAAGAGTTATTCCAATCACAGACAGATATAGAGTTAGCAGACCCCATAGAGTTAGTCTGCAAGTTACACACCACTTACAAAGAGGTTACAAACAGCAGTGAAACATTGGATTCATTCTGGTCATGGGGTGAAATAATGGCTGCCGATTTTGATGATATAGACAAGAATTTAGCAAACACCCAGCAACTGTTTGCAGTTCTCAAAGAGCAGAATATTATATCGAAAGATCTCTCTTTCCTATCGGCTGAACAACAGGAGTCCCTTAAATATTTCTTCGATGAAATGGGCAATAAGAGAGAGACGAACCTTAAAGAAAAGTTCTACGGCATTTGGGGTTCCCTGGAAGCTATATACACAAAATTCCGCGCATCATTACAGGCAGAAAACAAAGCATACAGCGGAATGTTGCAACGCTCTGTCATTGACAACCTGGAGATTTCGCAATTCAAATCGGACAAATACGCCATTGTTGGTTTCAATAGTCTGACAAAAGCAGAAGAAGAGCTGTTCAAATTTCTGCAGGCCAACGGCAAAGCAGTTTTCTATTGGGATTACGACAAATCGTACGTAAGCAATCCTGCACACGAAGCCGGAATGTTTATGCGCCACAACCTAAAATATTTCCCAAACACACTTACAGACAGTAACCTGTTCAACAATATGGATAAGCCTAAGGAGATAAACATAATTGAGGCAACCACCAATAATGAACAGGCACGCTATATACCAGACTGGCTGAAAACTTTAGATAATAAGACAGACAAGGAGTGTGCAATTGTGCTTTGCGATGAAACATTGCTGCAGCCCACCCTGCACTCTATTCCGGACAGCATGGTTAATGCCATAAACGTAACTATGGGTTATGCAATGACAGAGACCACCCTCTTTAATCTGATAAGTCTGTTGCTGGATATGCAGAAAGCTTTCCTGCACAATCAGGAAAAATGCAGTATTGAAGAGTGCGCACAAATATTGAGCAATCCGTTTGTAAAACAGCTATCATCTGAAACGGACAAACTGATAGCCGGCTTAACCAAACTCAAGCAGAGAGTGGTATCAACCGATTTCCTGAATACTGACACTGCACTGAGTTCCATATTCCGCAGCACAAAGAGCAATTCGGAACTGACAAAGTACCTTTTGGATATACTCACGCTCTTATCGCCTGTTATAGCAAATCAGGACAACAAGGATCTGTTTAAGCCACTTAACCAGGAGGCATTATACAGAATCTATACAACCATAAACAGAATACATTCGCTGATAGAGGCAGGATTATTGGATATAAAGCAGGAGACACTATGCCGCTTATTAAGAAATATAATAGGTCACATAACAATACCATTTCATGGAGAGCCTGTCATAGGAATGCAGATAATGGGAATTATTGAAACCAGTAACCTGGACTTCAAACATATATTGCTTATATCGGCAAACGAAGGCAATCTGCCAAAAACAGCATCGGAATCTTCATTCATACCATACAGTGTAAGAAATGCGTTCGGGCTGACTACCATGAAGCTGAAAAGTGCCGTTTCATCGTATAATTTTTACCACCTGATGCAACGTGCAGAGAGTATTACAATGCTCTACAACAACTGCACAAGCGATTCCGGTACAGGCAACGGAGAAATTTCACGCTATCTGCTACAGTTACTTACTGAACGCAAAGATATAACGGTAAAATCGCTGAATTCCAACAGAGAGAATCATCAGCTGCATGAATATTCCGTAAACAAGAGCAAACGAATACTGGACATTCTGCTGCACAACAGACGTGGAGAAGAGGTACTGACACTTTCACCATCGGCTATAAATCAATATATAGATTGTCCGCTACGCTTTTACTTTCAACGTATAGCAGGACTTAAAGAGCCCGAAAAACCAAACGGAGAGATAGACAGTGCTCTGTTCGGAACACTGTTTCACAAATGCGCAGAGGATATTTACAACTACATGGCATCGCAAAACAGTGAAAACAGTATCACCAGAGAGACCCTGAAATCACTTCTTGAAAACAGAGAGGAGATAGAGAAATATGTCACCAAGGCATTTAACGAACTTATTTTTGACGGAAACACTGTATCACCGGCAGATTATAACGGAACGCAATCCATCAACTACTCTGTAATATGCAAATATCTAGAGAATCTGCTAAAATTTGACATGAACCACTATGCGCCATTCACATATTTAGGCAGTGAATCGGAAGGTTACATACGCATAGTAAAGATACCCCACCCTACAGAAGCCGGCAAGGAGCTAAAGGTTAAGCTGATAGGTATTATAGACA
>JAGCKJ010000156.1 GCA_017647575.1 Bacteroidaceae bacterium
AAGGTATTTACTCCCGGAGATAAATGTAATGTATTGGTGGCAATGAATCCTGCCGCCCTGAAAACACAGTATAAATTCTGCGCATCGGACGCAGTAATCATTGTAGATACCGATGCATTTGGTGCAAAAGACCTTGAAAAAGCTGAATTTAAGACAGACAATCCATTCGAAGAGATGGGTATTAAGAATACCGTTATAGAGGCTCCTATATCAACAATGTGTAAGGAGAGTCTTAAAGATAGCGGTATGGATAACAAATCCATTCTGAAATGCAGAAACATTTTTGCAGTAGGTCTGGTATGCTGGTTGTTTGACCGTAAACTTTCATTAGCAGAAGATATGCTAAGATCAAAGTTTGCAAAGAAACCTGCCATTGCAGATGCAAACATCAAGATTCTTAACGATGGATACAACTATGGTCACAACATAGCTGCTAATGGAGCTACTGTTTTCAGAATTGAATCAGACACTAAGGAGAAGGGCCGTTACATGGATATTAACGGTAACAAGGCTACAGCATACGGACTTATAGCAGCAGCAGAAAAATCAGGTCTGCAGCTATATTTAGGTTCATATCCTATTACACCTGCTACAGATATTCTGCACGAACTTTCCAAACAGAAATCACTAGGTGTTATCACCGTTCAGTGTGAAGACGAAATTGCCGGCTGCGCTTCAGCACTGGGAGCTTCATACGCAGGTGCATTGGCAGTAACCACCACATCGGGTCCTGGTATCTGTCTGAAGAGTGAAGCCATGAATCTGGCTGTTATAGCAGAACTTCCATTGGTTGTTATAGATGTTCAGCGTGGTGGTCCATCTACAGGACTTCCTACAAAGAGCGAACAGACAGACCTTCTGCAGGTACTGTTTGGCAGAAACGGTGAAAGCCCAATGCCTGTAATTGCAGCAACAACCCCTACTGACTGTTTCGATGCAGCATATCAGGCAGCAAAGATTGCCCTTGAATATATGACACCTGTAGTACTGCTTACAGACGCATTTATTGCAAACGGTTCTGCAGCATGGAAACTTCCAAATCTGGCTGAATATCCTGAAATAAAAGCTCCGTTTGTAACTCCCGATATGGCAGGTAACTGGACACCATACATGCGTAATCCTGAAACAGGCGCACGCTATTGGGCAGTTCCAGGTACAGAAGGATTTATGCACCGCATAGGTGGTCTTGAAAAGAGCGCAGCAACAGGTGCTATTTCAAACGACCCTGAAAACCATCACCAGATGACTCTTACACGTCAGGCAAAAGTAGATAACATCAAGGTTCCTGATCTGGTAGTAGAGGGCGATGCTGATGCAGACCTGCTTGTAGTAGGCTTTGGTGGCACATACGGTCATCTGCTATCTGCGGTTAACGAAATGAACGCAAACGGCAACAAAGCAGCATTAGCACACTTCAAGTATCTGAATCCGCTACCAAAAAATACTGCAGAAGTACTTAAAAAGTACAAGAAGGTGGTAGTGGCAGAACAGAACCTTGGACAGTTAGCTGCATATTTGAGAATGAAGATAGAGGGTATTAAGTTGGAACAGTTCAACGAAGTTAAAGGACAGCCTTTTGCAACCTCTACTTTAGTAAACTATTTTACAGAACTTATAAAGAAATAAGATATGGCAAACGAATGTAAATATACTGCACAGGATTTCAAAGCAGGACAGCCACGTTGGTGTCCGGGCTGTGGTGACCATGCCTTACTTGCTGCACTGCACAAAGCAATGGCAGAAATAGGCGTAGCCCCACATAACACCGCTGTAATATCAGGTATAGGTTGCTCTTCAAGATTGCCATACTATATGAACACCTACGGTTTTCACACCATACATGGCCGTGCCGCTGCAATTGCAACAGGTGCCAAAGTGGCAAATCCCGATTTAACCATTTGGCAGATTTCAGGTGATGGCGATGGATTGGCTATAGGTGGTAACCACTTTATACATGCAATGCGCCGTAACATAGATTTGAATATGATTCTACTGAATAACCGCGTATATGGACTTACCAAAGGTCAGTATTCACCTACATCGGTACGTGGTTTTGTAAGTAAATCATCACCATACGGCACAGTAGAAGACCCATTCCGCCCTGCAGAGCTCTGCTTTGGAGCACGCGGACACTTCTTTGCACGCTGCGTTGCAGTAGATGCTCCGGGTTGCGTAGAAGTGCTTAAGGCAGCTGCAAAACATAAAGGCGCATCAGTAACAGAGGTACTCCAGAACTGCGTAATCTTTAATGACGGTACACATGCCGATGTTTACACCAAGGAGGGCAGAGCAAAGAATGCCATCTACCTGAAACATGGAGAACCAATGCTGTTTGGCGAAAACAATGAATTTGGTTTGATGCAGGAAGGTTTTGGACTGAAAGTTGTAAAATTGGGCGAAAACGGAATAACCGAAAAAGAT
>JAGCKJ010000157.1 GCA_017647575.1 Bacteroidaceae bacterium
AGACCATAGATAGAACCTTCGGGTACTTCCAAAGATACGTTGTCTAGTGCTTTGTGGTCTGCAAACGATTTTGAAATACCATCAATTTTTAAAATGTTCATGTCTGATTATTTATAAATAGTTTGTGAAAATCTCTTCATAAAGTATGCCTGCAATCTTTTCCTGTCCCTCTTCGTTTGGATGTATTGTGTCAGGGAAGAATCTTCTCTGGTTAGACATAGGAGTATTTAAATCAACGACTTCAACTCCCTCTTCTTTTGCTACTTCACGTATTAGCGGAATTACTTCGTTAAAGATAATGCTGTCATTTATATTCCAGGCATTTCCGTATGCCGGAACGGGCAGGCAAAGCCATATATCAGGGTTTGCCGGCAGTTCGCGAAAACTGTTGATCATAAATTTCAAATCGTCCTTGAAATTTGCCTTGTTTGCCCAATTGTATGGTTTGCTGTCATTGGTTCCCAGCTTTATGGTTACAATATCCGGATTGAATGCAAGTGCGTCTTTGTATGCCTGTTCGTTCATATACGGCATATTGCTCTCTTTAAGTGCAGTTGTACCGGATACGCCAAAGTTCTGTACGTTGAATTTTTCACCCAGCAGACTGTCCAATATGGCAGGGTAGGTGTCGTGGTCACGGTCTGCAATACCGTGTCCGTATGTTATACTGTCGCCTACGCATGCTACGCGTAGTGGTTCTTTGTTACATGATGTTAGTGCAATAGATAGTACTATAGAAAACAGAAATGTAATTTTTTTCATAGAAAGTACAGTTAAAGGTTAATATTCAAATTTTTAAGTATTTCAGATAATCTGTCCGGCGTAATCTGTTGTCTGCTGTCACTCAGTGCTTTGTCCGGATTGCAATGTGATTCTACAAACAGACCGGAATAGACACCCTCCATGGCTTTCCGGGCAATGGGGAGTATAAGTTCCCTGCTGCCGCCTATGTGGCTCGGGTCGCAAAGTATTGGCAATTGCGGAATTTTGTTATGCAGTTCATTTGCTATCTCCCAGATAGGGGTGTTCCTGTATGTTGTATCGCCATACGTGCTGAAACCTCTGTGTATGGCTGCAAGTTTGGATACTCCTACCAGAGAAAGGCGTTCCAGCGCTCCAATCCATAGCTCTATGTCAGGATTGATTGGGTTTTTTACCAATACCGGAATGTCTGTTCCTTTCAGGGAATTTGCTATCTCCTGCATGGCAAAAGGGCTGGCTGTAGTACGAGCTCCCAGCCAAAGAATGTCAATACCGGCCTTAAGAGCCTTTTCTACATGGTGCGGATTTGCTACCTCTATGGCGCATTTCATACCGGTTTCTCTCTTTATGCTGCTTAACCATTCCAGACCTATATCACCTATGCCTTCGAATGTATGTGGTCTGGTTCTTGGCTTCCAGATTCCAGCTCTAAAAATATTGATGCCAATTTTGCTAAGCTGAGTGGCGGTCAGCAGTAGTTGCTCTTCCGATTCTGCACTGCATGGACCGGCTATGACAACTTTGTCGCCACAGGCTTTAAGCTCTTCTATTGGTTTAATTTCTATCATAATCGTATTTTTTATTCAAAACTAATTTGCCCTCTTCCATCCTGATATTCTCTTCTTGTACCATTCTATGCAGGACAGTCTCTATATGGCTCTTATCGAATGGCAGCATATAAATATGCTCAAACGATGGTTCGTTGTCAGAAAGTATAGCTCCAATCTGATCACTTATAATTTTATATTCACCGCGTTTTAATCCTGTATTATCTTTTTCCAGACATAAATCGCAATTCATACAGGGCTTGGACTGCTTCTCACCAAAGTAATCAAGCAGAATAGCACTGCGGCAACCACTCTTTCTGGTGGAATATTCACTGATACTTGCTATCCTTTCAATAAATTCCTCTTTTCTTTCAGAGTAGATGCTATCGCTGAAATTCAGCATATTACTATCAACACGATTGCTTTTCCATGTTATGACCGGAGTTCTTCGTGAAGGTACATATTTAATAATACCCTGATGCTGCATATCCATAAGGCGTGTATATAGCTGACGCTTGTCTATACCGACCTGTGAACTGATGAACTTTTCGTCTATAAACACTTCGTCTGAAAAAAGTCCGCTGTAATGGCGTAGAACAGTGTTGAGTATGTTTTCGTTTATGCTGTCCAGTTCTCTTGCTCTATACAGCTCTTCTCTTGTCGATGTAATTCTTAATCTGGCAGAGTAGTCTATTTCGTCAATGTATTCTATATAGCCCATTCGGGTGAGAATCTGCAGAGCGCTCTCTGTAGGTATAATGGGGAGAGAATATTGCTGACAGAATTCCACCAGAGAAAAACCGTAGGTGCAGCCTTGCCCATCTCCGGCTGCCATCTGGTAGTAATAAGCAAGCTTTTCATATACCTTGCGTATAAAATCCTTTTCAGGAAAATGGTCGCTTATTCGTTTGTTTATAATCCTTTTATCGCCCGGTGAGTGTAATAATATGGCATAAGAACGGCGGCCATCACGTCCTGCACGTCCTGCCTCTTGAAAGTATGCTTCAATTGAATCGGGCATGTCAATATGTATCACTACACGAACATCCGGTTTGTCGATTCCCATGCCGAAAGCATTAGTTGCCACCATTATCCGGTAGAGGTTCTCTGTCCACTCCTGCTGCCTTTTGTCTTTTACTTCTGGATCTAATCCTGCATGGTAAAAAGTTGATGATATGCAAATGCTGTTCAGGTACTCCGATATCTCTTTAGTCTCTTTGCGGTTTCTTACATAAACAATTCCTGAGCCACTTACCTTACTGAGTATATGTTTTAACTCTTCATATTTGTTTTCGGTATCTCTAACTACGTATGACAGGTTGTTACGTTCAAAGCTCATACGGTACAGATTCTTCTCTTTGAATCCCAGTTTATCCTGTATGTCATCTGTGACTTTTGGAGTTGCTGTAGCTGTCAGCGCCAATACCGGTACTCCCGGCAATGCGTTACGAATTTCTGCAATTTTCAGATATGCAGGTCTGAAGTCGTATCCCCACTGAGATATGCAGTGTGATTCATCTACTGTAATAAGACAAACCTTGATAAATCTGAGTTTTGCTAGAAATAGTTCGGATGAGAGTCTTTCCGGTGATACGTATAGGAATTTGAAATTGCCATATACACAGTTCTCCATAGTGGCTATTATCTGCTCACGTCTCATGCCTGTATAGATGGCTGCCGCTTTTATTCCTCGTTCATTCAGGTTACGTACCTGGTCTTTCATCAATGCAATAAGTGGGGTGATAACAAGACACACACCCTCCATCGCCATAGTCGGCACTTGGAATGTGATGCTTTTACCACCTCCTGTAGGCATTAGTCCAAGAGTGTCTCGACCGCTTCCGATGCTTTCGATGATATCCTGTTGTATCCCTCGGAAGCTGTCGTAACCCCAATATTGCTTAAGTATCTCCAGGTATTCCATTGAACTTAATTGCTGTTGTTACAATGGTGAATTTGGTTTGATGCTCTCTATCTGTAGCAGAACATCACCTCTGCGGAAGTTGTTCTCCTCTATGTAGTAACAAATATTGAACGAACGTTTGGTCTTTATGTAATTCAGATGTTTGCTCTGTCCAAATGCTATGCCGTTAAGAGGATGTCCGCTCTTACTGTCAATAAGTTCCAGCTTAATATGCTCCTGACCACGTCCTACAACTTTGCTGGTACCGTAGTCATATACATTACGTGTGCAGAAAACCGGCTTGTGGTTGTCTGGTCCAAATGGTTGGAACTTTCTTAGGTCCTTGAAAAATTTTGGAGTTATATCCTTGAAATCTATTTCGGCGTCTATATCAATGGATGCCTCTATCTGATCCGGTTCAATATGGTTTGTTACATACTCTTCAAGTCTGCGCTTGAATTCAGGAACATTTTCTATCTTTAACGAAAGTCCTGCAGCGTATGTGTGACCACCAAAGTTTTCGAGCAGATCTTTACAACTTTCAATAGCTTTGTAAACATCAAATCCTGATACAGAACGTGCCGATCCGGTAGCCAGATTGCCTGTTTTTGTCAGTACTATGGCAGGTCTGTAGAAGATCTCAGTAAGACGTGATGCCACAATGCCGATCACACCGCGTTTCCAATTTTCGTTATACAGAATAATTACGTTCTGGTGATGTCCCTCCTGTTCCAGAGCCTTAACAATTTCATTAGCCTCTTCGGTCATCTCCTTGTCGTCCTTTTTTCTGTCATCGTTTTCCTGATCTATTTTAGCAGCCAGTTCCAGAGCTTTTGAATAGTTCTGTTCAACCAATAGATCAACAGCTTTTTTGCCACTACTCATACGGCCAGCAGCATTTAGACGTGGCCCTATTTTAAAGACGATGTCATTTATAGTCAGAACTTTATCGTCTAACTTACAAACCTGTATTATGGCGCGCAAACCTATGCTTGGATTGCTGTTTAACTGTTGCAGACCATAATGTGTAAGCACTCGGTTTTCGCCCATGATAGGAACTATGTCGGATGCTGTACTTATGGCAACAAGGTCTAATGACGGTATAAGCTCTGTAAAAGGAATTTCGTTTGACAGAGCAAAAGCATGCATTAGCTTAAAACCTACGCCACAACCTGACAGGTGCTTGAACGGATATGTGGAGTCTTCTCTTTTTGCATTGAGAATAGCCACAGCCGGCGGTAGCTCGTCGTCGGGAACGTGGTGGTCACAGACAATAAAGTCTATGCCTTTCTCTTTTGCGTACTTTATCTCCTGAATTGCCTTAATGCCGCAATCCAGAACAATAACAAGCTTTACGCCTGTGCTGAATGCATAATCCACCCCCTGATACGATACTCCGTAACCTTCATTGTAACGGTCGGGAATATAGTAATCAAGATTGGTGTATCTGCGTCTTAAAAAGTTATACACCAACGCAACGGCTGTTGTTCCGTCTGCGTCATAATCGCCGTAAACCAGAATTCTTTCGTTCCTTTCTATAGCGCTGTTTATGCGTTCTACCGCCTTGTCCATATCCTCCATAAGCAGAGGATCCAACAGCTCTTTTAATTGCGGATTGAAGAATTGCTGCACTTCGGCTTCACTCTTTATACCCCTTTGTATAAGCAACTTGCAGAGAACGGGGCTTATACCAACTTTTTTTGATAATGCCTCTGCCTCCTCTTTAAGTTCAGATGTCGGGGGCTGGTAGTTCCATCTGAAGTTCATTATATATATTTTTTTTCTTTTTTATCATATCTGTAAGTCTGTGTTTAGTTGGTGGTATTTTAATTTGCAAAACTAATGATTTTTTGTGTTAATGTCAATAAATATACCTTATATATATGAAAAAAATCGGTTCGCCTTATGTGACGAACCGATTGGTTTTGGTTGCTAATAAATCAGTTTTACCTGTTATTTTATGCCTAATTTTTTACGGATATCCTTTGGAATGCCATCTTTGTGGAGTACAATATTGATGGTTTTGTACGCTACAAATGCTTCTGATGCATACCATATACCATCACGACCGGCGTCTGTATTCCATGAATTCTTGACCATGTAATACTCTTTGCCATTCTGGTCTTTTGTTATTCCGAATATCTGCATACCATGATCATCGGTTGTTTCCCAGTTGTCATATGCAATCTGGCGAATCTCCTGAGTGATGGTCTTTTCTGGCATAGGCTTTTTGAGCGCATCCTGGAGATTTTCATTGTCTTCAGG
>JAGCKJ010000158.1 GCA_017647575.1 Bacteroidaceae bacterium
AGAAAAACTATATACTCTGTTTCTGGAAAGCAAAGGCGTAACAACCGACACCAGAACATGCGCAGACGGACTGATATTCTTTGCATTAAAAGGTGAAAGGTTTAATGGAAACAGCTTTGCCCTGCAGGCATTGGAAAAAGGATGCAGGTATGCAGTAATAGATGAAAAAGAGTATTATGATGATACAAATCCAAAACTGATCCTGGTGGAAAACGTGCTTTTAACACTGCAGAAACTGGCACGTCACCATAGAGAGCAGCTGAATACACCTGTAATAGGCATAACTGGTACAAACGGCAAAACCACCACAAAAGAACTGATAGCAGCAGTAATGTGCAGCACATACAACACCCATTTTACAAAAGGAAATCTGAACAATTCAATAGGTGTTCCACTAACTTTACTGCAGCTTAAACCAGAACATCAGTATGCAATAATTGAGATGGGTGCCAGCCATCCTGGCGATATAGAGGAATTGGTAAATGTATGTAAGCCCAACTATGGAATAATAACCAATGTGGGAAAAGCGCATCTGTTAGGATTTGGATCTTTTGAAGGTGTTATAAAAACAAAGGGCGAACTGTATGACTATTTACGTGCAAATGGCGGACATATCTTTATAAATGGTAAGAACAACTATCTGCTGAATATTGCAGAGGGTTTGGAAAACACCATGTATGGAGTAGATTCCAATCTTTATGTAAATGGTAATGTGATAGAGTGTGCACCGCATCTGAAGTTACAGTGGCGCATTGCCGATGGCGCTTTCAGTGAGATACAGACTCAACTGATAGGCTCTTACAATATAGAGAATGTATTGGCAGCAATAACCATAGGTTTGTACTTTGGAGTGGATGCAACAAAAATAAATGAATCAATAGTTGCCTATGCACCGCAGAATAATCGTTCTCAGCTTACAGTGACAGAACATAACAGGCTGATAGTTGATGCCTATAATGCAAATCCTACCAGCATGAAGGCTGCGTTAGATAACTTTACATTGGTGAAAGCCGATGACAAAGCGCTGATTCTGGGCGATATGCGTGAATTGGGTGAATCGGGCAGGGAAGAGCATCAGTCTGTTCTGAAATTGATTGCAGAGTATGGCTTTTCTGATGTATATCTGGTGGGTAGCGAATTTGCTGCAGCACAGGCAGAACAAGCGGCATCATATCACCTTTATAACAATATTGATGAGCTGATTGAATATGTAAAACAATCTCCTTTAAATGGAAAAACCATACTTATTAAAGGATCAAACAGCATAGGATTGACAAAAATTGTAAACTATTTATAACTTATAAACTAAACAGTATGAAGAAAATTCTATTTTCATTCTTCGCTCTATTTTGCGGAGGTTTGCTGATGGCACAGAGCCTTAAGGTTTCTGTTATGGGCGATTCTTATTCAACTTATCGTGGTACAATGCCTAAACATTACGATTCATTCTACCCTACGCCAATGTGTAAGGTAAGTGAACAGAGCCAGATGTGGTGGCAGCAGTTCATTGACAGAAATGGTTATCAGCTGGAGAAGAACGACTCTTATTCAGGTTCTACTATCAGTAACTCTGGTTACAACAAGGATGACTATTCTGATCGCGCTTTTGTATCAAGAATCAATGAGATTGGTAATCCTGATATCCTCTTTATCTTTGGTGGTACAAATGATGACTGGGTTCCTGCTCCAATGGGTGAATACAAGTACAAGAAATGGACTAAGGAGGATCTCTATAGCTTCCGTCCTGCTATGGCATACCTGCTGCACCATCTGAAAGAGCAGTATCCAAACATGAAGATTTATGTTTTGATGAATTCAGATATGAAGGATGAAACTGATGAATCAATCAGAACTATCTGTAAAAAGTATAAGGTTCCTTACATTGAACTGCACGATATTGAGAAGAGCGTCAACCACCCAACATTGGCTGGTATGACAGCAATTGCAGATCAGATTCAGGAGTTTATTGACAACGAAAAGAAGTAAAAGGTATCATACCTTATATAACAGAAGAGGCACTGGTGGGTTACATCAATGCCTCTTTTTTATGCAGGTAGTTAATGTTTACTGCATAAACTTTACTGCATCTACCGCAAAGCGCAGATGAGTACCTTTGCCCAGAAGCTTATCGCCTTCAAATGCAAAGACTTCGAATGTGAGCTTTTTGCCAGAAACGGCTGCCAGTACAGCTTTTGCCGATACCTTGGCGCCTGGTTTTGATGGTGCCAGATGCGATGTTTCAATATGACCGCCAACAGTGGTGTATCCTTTTGGTAATAGTGGAGCTATGCAGTTCATAGCTGCATTCTCCATGAGCGATACCATTACGGGGGTAGCCAGCACAGGCAGGTCGCCGGAACCGACATTCATGGCTAAGTGCATATCTTCCACCACCATCATACTCTCAAATTCTCTGCCCACAAATGCAAAGTCTATTATGTTTTTCTTCTCTTCCATATCTGTTTTATGTTTGATAGTGCAAAGTTCAGTAAAATAACTCTATTAACAGGCAAAAACCGATAAAAAGAGAATTTCTTTTTGCTGATATTTACTTTTGCTATTGCATAATGAATAAATTGTTGTACATTTGCACTCGCATTTAGCACGATGCGGGCGTGGCGGAATTGGTAGACGCGCTAGACTTAGGATCTAGTGCCTTGGCGTGGGGGTTCGAGTCCCTTCGCCCGTACGAAAGAGAGAAGTTCAGCTGAACTTCTTTTTTTTATACAGATTCAGATAGAGGAAGAGTAATCTTCTATGGATTAATTGATTTTACCAAATAAAACAAACTGTAGGAACTATGAACTTTACCGGACTTCTAGTAGGATTATCTACATTCCTGATAATAGGATTATTTCATCCACTTGTAATAAAAGCTGAATATTATATTGGAGTTAAAAGCTGGATAATATTTGCACTGGCAGGTATTCTGTTTGCTGTACTATCCCTTTTTGTAAACCACCTGATATGGTCAACTATTTTTGGTGTGGTTGCATTCTCATCTTTTTGGAGCATATTGGAGGTTATACATCAAAGAGAACGTGTGCGTAAGGGTTGGTTCCCGGAAGGACCCGGACATAAGAAATAAAAAGTATAGAGCCATATGAAAGAACGTGTTGTATTTATAGATTATTTGCGTGTAGTAGCCTGTTTTCTGGTTATGATGGTACATGTTACCGAGAATTTCTACATTATGGATTATGAGGCAGGCGAAAATATGGTCAGGATTGCCGACGATGCCAATAGATTCTGGATAGCTTTCTGGAATGGCGGATTAGCGAGAACCTGTGTGCCTCTTTTTATGATTGCTTCTGCATTCCTTCTGGTGCCGATGAAAGCTGATACAACAATGTTTCAGTTCTATAAAAGCCGATTCCTGCGAATTGGTCCTCCAACTTTGATATTTCTTATAATATATTCAGTTGTTCCAGTATTGTTTGGGTATTTTGGATGGAGCGATGCCGGCAGATATTTGATGCGTGTACCTCTGAATTTCCCGGATATGGCTGGCCATATGTGGTTTATGTATCCTCTTATCTCCATCTACCTGATTATACCGATAGTCTCCCCATGGTTGGAAAAAGCATCGGCTAAAGACGAATTGCTCTTTTTGGGATTTTTTGCTATATCGACTTTTATGCCAATTATTCATAAACTGACTCCTTACTCTCATATTTGGGGTGAATGCTGGTGGAATAATTTTCATATGCTATGGTATTGTTCCGGTTATCTTGGATATTTAGTTATGGCACATTATATCCGTTTCCATTTGAAGTGGAACGTTAAAAGAAGATTGGTAATGGGCTCTGTGTGCTTTATACTGGGAAGTGCCTATACCGTATGGTCTCATCTGAGTATGACATCAGCCGATGTTCCGCTTTCTCTGCCTTTGATAGAATATGCGTGGGAGTTCTGTACTCCAAATGTTCTGCTTGCTTCATTTGGTGCGTTTACTCTGTTTACATGTATTCAGAAGCAGGAAACACCTAAACTGGTGTCGGATATAAGCAGACTATCTTTTGGAATGTACCTTATTCATATATTCTTTGTTATACCTATAACAGGATTTTTTGTGAATGGTAATCCGGCAGAACCTGTTATACCTGTATGGGCTGCAATTCCGGTTGCGACTTTAATTAGCTATGCCTGTTGTTATCTGGCATGCAAATTACTGGCATACATCCCCGGCAGCAAATATTTTATTGGTGCCTGATAAAAAAACAAACCCGATAGCTTGACGAATCAGAGGCTATCGGGAATAAAGACTGCAAGGATATACTATTTTAAAATACCTCCAAATTTTTATTGTTATTTTTTCTGTGTTTGTAGTGGCTTTAGTAGAGGAATCCAAATAGCCAAAGAGGAATTCTATTTCCTCGTCCAAATTCAACATTGTCAATAGCAAGGTAACTGTTTGGTATGTCCTTGATTTGATTGAATGACTTATCTGCGCCACCCACTTCAATCAGTATTTTATCGTTTATCTGAAAGTCTCCTTTCTTGGGATAGTAAACTTTGTCTTCGTTACGCAAGGTATTTGCGGTAGAGTTCCGTATCTTTCTCAACAATATTTTCCCAATACAAGCATAACAAAGCCCTGTGACGAAGAATTTACCGTAACAGGGCTTTGCTAAGTTATATCAGTATTTTACTTGCTATTGACTACTGTGCGAGCAAAGAAGTCCAGGAAGTATGGCCAGTTTGGACCAGCTTCATGGCCACCATCATGCTGACGATAAACCAGATCGCCATCAAGCAAACCTTCGTTCATTAAAGGAAGAACATCGGTTGGTAGACCTTCTGCACCAAGAATCTCCCATGCTGGTGAAGCCTTGGCAGCAGCCATAAACATACCAACAATATCCTGCCACTTGTCTGCATCGTGTCTGCCACCTGAAATGAAGCATGCACGTGGAGCACAGAGCGCAATAAGCTGATGCTGATCCACAGGAATGTCATTGTCGGTCATACCTACAGCACCATATTTCATGAAGTTACCAGCCATCCAGTGGTATTCACCCGGTGATGTGATGTTACCTGTAATCTCACCAAGGTCTCTGCGCCATCCTGCAGCTCCTGCTTTACCTGATGAACAGATGAAACCTGCAGCAATTCTTTCATCGAAAGCCATCGCTACAAGTGCTGCCTTTCCATAACGTGAAACGCCCTCGATAGCAACTTTTGTAGCATCAAACTGTTTGTCGGTTTCAAAATAATCAATCAATCTTGAAACACCCCAGCCCCATGCGCGAAGTGAACCCCAGTCTGTAGGTTTTCTGAATTCACCCTTGTTGCACAGACCAATAATACCGCTTGTAAGTCCATAACCTGCGTCGGCCTGAATAGAACCCGGAACAATGGTAGCTGCAGCCCAGCCACGTTCTACCACCATCTGTTGCCATGGCTTTGAATTGCCAAATGCGCGTGGCATACCACCTCCGTAGCCAAATTCAACCACAACCGGCATGTTCTGTGCTCCGTTGTCAGGATAGATAACGTTTGCCTGTATGTTTACACTGATTTCAGGGTAGGATGAATTATCTACTACACCTGTCAGGGTGCGTAGTACTACATCAATGTCGCCCAGTTTTGCCTTCTCTTCGCTGACAATCTGCCAATCTACGTCTGGTACGTTCTCCGGAATGCAACCGTAAAGTTCCTCCTCAAAAGTCCTGACCAGTTCAGGACGACGTACCTTATTCCACATCTTGGCATTCTTTACCTGCTTGCCGCTGTTTGTAACAAGAAGTTCAGGATAGATGTAATATGGATTTGCAATAAGTTCGTCATAGTTTGGATGCTGTGTAACATCCTGTGTGTTAGGGTTGCGTCCGGGTTTCATCTCCTTGATGCCCAACTGTTCCATCATATTGGCATAGTCGGCTTCTGCAACCTTGTTTAAACTGTCTCTGTTCATGTTCATTCCCATTCCACCCCATTGTGCAAATGCAGATAGTGGAACTATCATCAGCGATAATGCAATCGCGCCTTTAAATGATTTTTTAAGCATATAGCAATTATTAAAATTTACTTTGTAGTTAAGTTGTTACTGGTTCAAAATCTATTTTGTGACGTATTTGAAATTCTTGACTGTTACACCATCGTTAACCATTATAGAAGGTCTTAATGCAAAGAAGCCCTGATATGTATTGTGGTGATATGATGATACGTCCAGGTCTTTAATGACTTGGTTCCACTTTTCTCCATCGGTGCTGTTCCATACAGAAACTATATTTTTGTCATTCAGTATGCGTATGTAGAAATGAGAGTCATTCAACTGTGTGCCGGTGTATGCTTTTTCGTTGTAGAACAGGTACAAACCGGCAGCGGCTCCATTCGATTCAAATTCAGCAGTGATTTCATAAGATTCATCTATAGCTGTTGTGGTCCATAATGTGCCCAGTTCAAATCCTGGTTCCCATTTTGCCCACATCAGAGGGTTGCTGAAATCCTTCAGATAATCAAAGTTGCTGTTAAGGCCTTTGTTGTTCCATTCTGCACCATTCTGATTTGCCAATACAGGCCAGCCATCTTCTGTCCACACTACACTCTCAATGATGGTACTGCGTCCTAAAGTGTGATAGTTGTTTCTGTATGCGTGATAAACTATATACCAGTTGCCATCAGCATCGTCAATAAGTGTTCCGTGACCTTTTGACCACCACTCTTCATCTGCTGAATAGGTGTGTACCATAGGGTTGTACGGGCTGTTTTCCCATGGGCCTGTAGCAGATTTGCTGCGTGCAACTACGCACATATGGCTGGTAGGAGGGCCTGCTGTGCCACCTTCTGCACTTATCAGGTAGTAGTATTCTCCACGTTTGCAGAATTTTGGTGATTCCAGCCACATGCCTTCAGTTTCCCATTCAGCAGGGAATTCCCAGCCGTTATAAACCTTTTTGTTTCTGCCGGTAGCTGCAAGACCATCTTCGGTCAGCTTTACCATAAAACCATTGTTGGTGTACAGGTATCTGCTGCCATCAGTATCAATGACATGTCCCGGATCTATACCGCTGACTGCTATTTTAACAGGATCGCTCCATGGGCCTTCAATCTTATCGGCAGTAACAACAAAGTTCTCGCCGTTGCTTGTTGGGTAGTAGATGATGTATTTGTCGCCCACCTTGCAGAGTTCCGGTGCAAAGATAGAGTAGTCCTGTCCCTGTACGGCACGTGCAACAGGTTCCCAGTTTATCAAATCTGTAGAGTGCCAGACAAGTAATCCCGGGTAATAGGTAAATGATGAATGGGTCATGTAAAAATCCTTACCGTCGCGAATGATAGTTGGATCGGGATAGTCACCAGGGAAAATACACTCTTTAATCATAACTGTTTCTTTTTTAGGAGAACATCCAGTAATAGCTGTTAATGTAAGCGCAGCAGTTAAAATCAGAACAATTTTTTTCATACGTTAATGGTTATTTATTTTCAAAGTACAATGTTACAGAAAATTCTTGTTACTGGGAAATAAACCCTAAGAGATTTTTGTGTAAGTTTGCACAGAAAACGAGAATTTGAAATCAGATGATAGAGTTGGCGATTTTGGCCTCTGCCAATGGTACCAATGCACAGGCGATTATTGATGCTGCAAATAGTGGAAAATTGGATGCAAATGTGCGTGTCGTACTGACAAACAAACCGGAAGCAGGGGTGATTGAGAGAGCAAGAAAAGCGGGAATACCGGTGGAGATAATACCTTCACGTGGTTTCAAAAACAGAAGAGAAGAGTACGATGCCTTGGTTGTGGAGGCACTGAGGAAATATGATGTAGATACCATTGCATTGGCAGGCTGGATGCGAATTCTGAGCCCGGTCTTCATAAATGCATACGGAGGAAGAATAATAAATCTGCATCCGGCTATTCTCCCTAGTTTCAAGGGGCATAAGGGTATTGAGGATGCATACGCGTATGGAGTGAAGATAACAGGCTGTTCTGTTCATCTGGTGGTTCCGGAACTGGATGCCGGTCCGTTGATAATTCAGGCTGCAGTTCCTGTAAAGGGTGATATGGAGACATTGGAAGCCCAGATACACAGAATGGAATATCGTATTTTACCTCAGGCTCTGCAATGGTTTAGTGAGGAACGTATCCTGCTTGATGGCAAACATGTAAGAATAGTTGAATCGGCAGAAGAGTGCAAAAAGACTGACTACATAGAGGGTTGTCTGGTATCTCCTCCGCTGGAAGAAAAAATATAGGATTATGGGAAAAGGGAATACACCAACACCGCACATAGGTGCAAAATATGGCGAAATAGCTGAAACTGTGATAATGTCGGGCGATCCGTTGCGTGCAAAGTTTATTGCCGAGAATTTTTTGCAGGAGCCGGTAATGTATAACCAGATACGTGGAATGTATGGTTATACAGGTTTGTATAAGGGTAAACGTGTCTCTGTACAGGGACATGGTATGGGTATTCCATCAATAGGTATATATACTTACGAACTGTTCAATAACTATGATGTTCAGCAGATTATCAGGGTAGGCACTGCTGGTGCGCTGGTTCCTGATCTGAAACTGGGCGATATGGTTTTTGCCATGGGTGCATGTACCGATTCAAATTATGGACATCAGTACTCATTGCCGGGACATTTTGCTCCAATTGCGGATTACGGCATGCTGGAGAATGCTGTTAAGGTGGCTCGTGAAAACAATTTTAGCTTCAGGGTAGGTAATGTCTATTCGGCTGATGTCTTTTACGATGAATCTGAAAAGCAGATGCTCTGGGGCCAGAAGATGGGTGTGCTGGCAGTGGAAATGGAGACAACAGCGCTCTATATCAATGCGGCTGCGGCAGGAAAAAAGGCTTTGACTATCTGTACCGTATCTGATCAGCTGGTTACCAAGGAGTATGCTACAGTGGAAGAGCGTCAGACAAAGTTCCGGAATATGATGAAGGTGGCATTGGAAATTGCATAATTTTAGAGATATATGAAAAAGAGTCTTTTGTTTATAGTTGCAGCATTGTTTGCAGTCTTTACTTTTACAGGTTGTGTAGAAGAGGAGTATGGCTATCCTCCGGTGTATGGAAAAGTTTATTGTGTGAATGAGAATCCTGTGGCAGGTGATTCACTGATATTCAGGGTAGAGATAAAGGAACCCGGAAATGGTATATATAAAGCAACATATACCTGGAAAATAAATAATGAGACATATAAAGTAGATGTTCTGGATCCTTTGGCTTCTGTGCCCGAAATAGGTTATCCAAATGCAAAAGCAGGTACTTATAACGTGTCGATGAGTGCTTCGTTTAAGATGTCATATCCAATGGTGTCGGGACAGATTGCTTCATCAGCATCGTCACAGATGGGTACTATAAAAGTGGCTGCAAAACCCTGATTTATGAAAAGGTTGCTGGCACACATATCTGACCGCTTGAATAAAATTTATGATTCAAGGGAACTGGATGTTGTGGCTGCAACTCTGTGTCTGGAGTACCTGGAAATACCTCAGACAACTTATTATCTGAAGGATAAATATGAATTGACATCTGCCAGACAGCAAATGCTTGCAGATGCATTGAATAGACTGGCTAATGGGGAGCCACTTCAGTATGTAGTGGGTACTGCTCCCTTTTGCGGATTGCAGTTCAAAGTTGACAGGAATGTCCTGATACCACGTCCGGAAACAGCAGAACTTATAGAGTGGGTGACTGAATCTGTAAAATCAGAGTGCAGTATTCTGGATATAGGTACCGGTAGCGGCTGTATTGCTGTTACTTTGTCACACAGACTCCCTGGCGCAAAAATAGAGGCTTGCGATGTAAGTGAAGATGCTTTGCATATTGCGTCAGTCAATGCAGAACTAAATAAGACATCTGTCAGATTTTACAGGAGAGATATTTTGAAAGAGTGGGATTCTGACAATAAATATGATGTGATAGTGAGCAATCCACCATATATAGCTGATCATGAAAAACAATCTATGGAGAAAACAGTATTGGATTATGAACCACATCTGGCTCTCTTTGTGGATAATCCGGATTCATTGCTATTTTATAGAGCTATTGCAGAAATTGGTAACCGTAATCTGAACAAGGGTGGGCTGCTTTTCCTGGAAATTAATCCATTGTATGTAAATGAAATGGTGGAGATGCTTAAATCAACCGGTTATTCAAACATTGAAATAAGAAAAGATATATTTGGAAAGGACAGAATGATAAAAGCTGATATTTATGGATGAAAAAGATGCACTTTTAAAATTGGAGGCCTATTGTGCTTCGGGTGAACATTGTGTAAACGATGTCAGAATAAAATTGGATAAATACGATCTCTCACAGGATCAGTCAGAAAGGATTATAGAAAAATTGAAGGAGAATGGATTTGTCGATGAACAGCGTTATGCCAGGGCATTTGTTCACGATAAGCTACTCTTTGCAAAATGGGGCAGACTGAAAATTTCTGCTATGCTATGGCAGAAAAGATTGCCTCAGAATATTATAGATGAGGCCCTGGAAAATATAGATGATGACGATTACATTGCAGTGCTGAAGGAGGTTATCAACTCGAAAAAATCAGCAATAAAGGCCAGGTCGGATTATGAATACTCTGTTAAACTGATTAAATCTGTTGCCTCAAGAGGCTTTGAAATACCATTGATAAAACAATTCGTAAAGTTTGAAGAATAGTGCATAATATATTTAAATCTCTGTTGGAGATACTGCTGCCGCGCTATTGTAAAGTGTGTGGTAGCCGTTTGTCTGTGGGCGAACAGCATCTCTGTATTACCTGTATGCTTTCGATGCCCCTTCTTAAAAAATACAAAGAGGGGATGACTAAACCGGAAGAATTATTGATAACTGTACGTACTCTCCAGCGAGCAGAGGCAATGCTCTCATACGACAAGGAGAGTAACTATAGAAAAATTCTATATCATTTAAAATACTACGGACACCCTGAAGTTGCTGAATATCTCTCAAAAATGGCAGCGGTGAATATCGGGAAAAGTGGCTTTTTTGATGGTGTTGACCTTATAATACCTGTGCCATTATCGCGCAGGAAATTAAAGAAAAGGGGATACAATCAATGTAGTTATATTGCAAAAGGTATTAGTGAGGTGACAGGTATAGAATATGCAGAAGATGTAGTAGTTCGCTCTGTTACAAATAAACAGCAGGCAGGCAAAGGCAAATTGCAGCGTTGGAGCAATGCTGATGGCATATTTCATGTGGTCAATCCTGAAATGCTGGAGAACAGGCATATTCTGGTAGTGGATGATGTTATGACCACCGGATCGACTCTTGTATCAATGCTTTCTGCTATAGAGAAAACTGTACCTTCTGTAAGGCAAAGTGTATTTACGCTGGCACTTGCTGATTAATCCTGCGGTATCAGCAGTGAACTGTCGCCATAGCTTAGGAAACGGAAATCGTTTTCCAGAGCATAGTCGTACATTCTCCTCCATTCACCTTTTATGAATGCAGAAACCAGAAGCAGCAGGGTGCTTTGCGGCTGATGAAAATTGGTTACCATCATCTTCACTATATGGAAATTGTAACCCGGCACAATTATTATCTGTGTGCTGGTCTTAAGTGCTTCCAGATGGTGATTGTCAAGATACTTTATAATGTTCTCAAGTGCCTGGATAGTGGATATGGCATTGTTTTCATTGCAGTATGGGGCCCATTGAGGTACGTGCATCTCATCTTCTGATGCATCCGGGTGGTCGCCAAGATATACACCTATGTAGTAAAGACTTTCCAGAGTTCGTACTGATGTGGTTCCTACAGCAATTGCATTACCGCCATGAGCAATGAGCTTCTCTATTGTCGATTTTTTAACTACGATATATTCCGTATGCATTTCGTGCCCCGCTATATTCTCACTTTTTACGGGTTTAAAGGTACCTGCTCCAACATGCAGGGTAAGTTCTTCACGTTCAATACCACAGTTGTCCAGTTCGCTCAGTACATTGTCTGTAAAATGTAGTCCGGCAGTAGGTGCTGCCACACTACCCTTAATCTTGGAATATACGGTTTGGTAGGTGGTCTTGTCGCTCTCTTGTGATTCTCTGTTCAGATAAGGTGGAATTGGAATTTCACCAATTGCTTCCAATAGTTCTGCAAATGTAAAACCACCATCCCAATTGAATCTTATGGTGTGCCCTGTGGCTGAAGATTCAATTCTGTCTGCAATGAGAGTAACCTGCTTGTCAGCTATGGTCAGTACTCTCTTCAGTGCCCCTTCTTTCCATCTTTTAAGATTTCCGACCAGACAATGCCATTTACATTCGCTTGTCTGATTGAACATAACTTGATAGTCATTTGGTTCAACAGGTTCCAGCAGGAATATCTCAATAAGCGCTCCCTGTGATTTTGGCCCACCTGTTGGCTCTTTCCTGAAATGTAATCTGGCCTGAATTACTTTTGTGTTGTTGAAAACCATAAGCGCTCCGGAGGGTAGATATTTTGGCAATGATGTAAATACATCGTCTTTAATCTCTCCTTTATTGAAAATAAGCAGTTTTGAACTGTCTCTGTTTGGCAGAGGAAACTTGGCGATTCGTTCATCTGGCAGACAGTAGTTGTAGTCGGTTGTCTTGATCTCCTTAAATTTTTCCATATCTTACGGTTTTCTGTCTGCAAAATTACACATTTATGCTGTATCAGATTTCTTATGAAAGAATAAAAAGGTACTTTTGTAAAAAAATCATGTCAGATGAAAATACCTACTATCGCATTAATGTACGATTTTGACGGCACATTATCGCCAGCTAATATGCAGGAGTATGATTTTATGAAGGCTATTGGTATAAAAGAGAAAGACTCCTTCTGGAATGAAGTATATACACTTGCAAAATCCCAGAATGCAAGTTCTATTCTAAGCTATATGAAACACATGATAGACAGAGCAAAGGCAGGAGGCCTTAGTATCAAGCGTCAGCAGTTTGTAGAGTTTGGAAAAGGAATAGAACTGTTCCCGGGTGTGGAAGAGTGGTTTACCCTGATTAACGAAGAGGGTAAGCGCATGGGGGTAAATGTGGAACACTATATAATCTCTTCCGGATTGAAGGAGCTTATAGAGGGTACATCGATAGCCAAATACTTTAAACAGATATACGCATGCTCCTTTATGTATGAAAGCGATGCTGCCATCTGGCCGGCAGTAGCCGTGGATTTTACCTCTAAAACACAGTTTATCTTCATGATAAACAAGGGAATATACGATATATGCGACAATTCAAAGATAAATGATTCCATGCCGGATGAAGGCAGACCTGTCCCTTTCCAGAATATGATCTATCTGGGCGACGGAGAGACTGATATCCCCAGCATGCGAATTGTAAAATCGGAGGGAGGTCACTCTATAGCTATATACAAGGACTATCTGGATAATAGCAGAGCTCAGGCAAAGAATCTGGTAAAACGAGGCAGAGTGAATTTTGCCTGTCCGGGCGATTACAGAAAAGGTGGTGAACTTTACAATGCGGTTATGGCAACCATGGCCAAGATAAAGACTGATAGTTATTTCCGTAAATTGGAGAAGAAGAACCAGAGTAAAATCTGATAATGGTAGTGTGTCAGGCTTGAATACCCTTTTTGGCCGACAATTCCCGTAAGATGCCAATGGCAAAAGGTAGTGCCAGTATGAATGTACAGAAATCTGCAATAGCCATTGTTGCCTCCAGACCATGTATCCCGGCTATTTTGGGTACAATCAATATGGCTGGAATAAAGAATAATCCCTGTCTGCTCATTGCTAAAATTGTAGCAGGAAGTGTTCTGCAGATATTTTGTAACAGCATGTTTGTAGGGGTGGTAAGCCCAACCAGTGGAAATGCAATGCATTGCCATCTTAGAACTCTTGCACCAATCTCAATAAGTACGGGATCTTCATTACGGAAGAATGAAACTATCTGTGGAGCAAATATTATTCCTGTAACAGACATTATTAGAATGGTAATGGTGCTGGTCTTTATTGTGAAGAGGTAGGAAGATTTTACTCTGTCATATAATTCTGCACCCCAGTTGTAACCGCAGACAGGCTGGAATCCCTGTCCAAATCCTAATATGATAGACATGGCAAACATCATAATTCTGGAAACAACAGCAAAAGCAGCTATTGTTGATGCTTCTTGTCCGGGTAGTGCATATTTTGCAGCTCCCCAGTTAAGCAATATAGTAGCAAGGCATCCTAATGATTGTCTCAGGAAAGAGGGAATTCCACCTCCAAAAATCTGCTTATAGTAATATCCTGATGGTCTGAAACGGCTAATTCGGATATGAACGTTTCCTTTGCGCTTTGTGATTGAATATAAAATAATCCAGGATATAGTCTGGCTTATCATTGTTGCCATTGATGCGCCAGATACGCCCAAATTCAACCGGTAAATAAAGAGTGGGTCCAGAATTATATTTATGATTGCTCCTGAAACTAATCCTATCATAGCCTGTGATGCGTTTCCCTGTAGTCTCAGCTGATTGTTAAGAACCATCTGTGAAATCATAATGGGAGCTGCAATCAGCAGATATCTGAGGTATTCTGTTGCGTAACTCTCTATATCAGGGGTAGCTCCAAGTAATCTGGTAAACGGATGTATGAATACAAGCCCGGTTAATCCTATTATTAATCCTATTATGAGAGATGTGAAAAAACCGGTCGAGGCCATGTATTCCGCATCAGCCTCCTTTTTAGCACCCAGCGCTCTGGATATGTAGTTGCCGGAACCTGAACCAAAGAAAAAACCTATTGCCTGTATGAATGATTGGTATGCGAACGCTATTCCAACTCCGGCAGTAGCAGCAGTACTGAGATGGCCTATGAAGTAGGAATCGACAAGGTTATACATAGCTGTTACAGTCATGCTGATAATGGTTGGCACCGCCAGTTTCAGTATGAGGCTGTTGACAGGTTTCTGAGTCATCATGGAGTGTCGGTCTGCCTGCCTTTTTTTCTCTTCCCGGATCTTTGTTCTGTTCACATTGCGAATTTAATTAAACAGTTTGTGAATAACAAATATTTGAAGTTCTCAACGCTTGTTTATACTAGATGATTTATGTTTAAAATTGTTCACTTTTGTTCACTTTTGGGGGTTGTTTACAATAGCAGATAAAATTTTATAAAATGTGGCGAAATAGTCGTTTGATTTGGTGAAATTAATACTTGATACTCTGTTTAGATAGGGTTGGGGTATGTATCTAAGTAGTTTGTTATTAGGTATTTAAATATTTGCTTATTGTAGTTGTGTGGTTTTTTGATTAAAAAATGTAAATTTATTAATTAATGTATAAAAATAATCACTAAATTTGCGCCCGATTTGGAGAAAGAGTATTTATGAGAGTTGATTACAAAATAATTGTTCTTTTCTGCAGCCTGCTTTTTATTGCATGCTCCAATAGTAGCAATGAAATCTCTTCCAATAACAATAATGGAGGAGACGCAGAATGTCTGCTGAATAATGAAACGCAAATGGCAAAAACATTTGAAAAGGGCAATGGAACACTCTCAGACCCATACGTTATAGCTTCGCCAGAACAGTTTAAGTATTTCGCAGAACAGGTAAAGCTGGGAGAAGATTTTGAAAGCGAATATATAAGTCTGAAAACAGATTTGATTGTTGCAGAAACAAGATGGGAACCAGTAGGTAACAGATCACGCAGATTCAAGGGCTTTTTTGATGGTAACGGACATACAATCAGTGGAACATTGCTGGCTAAACCTGATGCGGAAGTTTTCGGCTTTTTTGGTTACATACAGTCAGGCTCAGTTTCAAATCTGAATATGAATGCAAAGATTGATGCATCAAATATAGCACCTGAATTTACAGTATATATTGGTTCAGTTGCAGGCAGAGCCGATGCTGATATTGTAAACTGTAAAAATTTTGGTCAGATTCTTGGACCTTCAAGAGCTACCAGATCAGTTCGTGTAGCAGGTATAACCGGAGCACTGCATAAAGCTAAGGTGGAAGATTGTATCAATGAAGGCGATGTTCATGGTGGCTCAATAGTAGAAAACTCAAATCATTATGCCGCTGGCCTTGTAGCAATGAATGAAGGCACAATTATTAATTCTCACAATAAGGGGAAAGTTATAGGAGCATCTGTTAAATCCGGTACAGTAGAAACAGGTGGTCTTGTAGCTTGTGCTTTTAAGGTATCTGTAATGAAAGGTTGTACAAATTCAGGTACTGTAGTCCCAGGAAAATCAGAATCAGAGGTGCTGACAGCACTACTAGTAGCAAGAACAAATGATATAAAACCATCTGAAGATGGTGGATATGATGTGTTTGTTTCCTGCTATAACGAAGAAGGCAACGGTGTAATTAGTGGTCAAGACGAACAGTTTCTGATTTACTCCTGTCTGGCCCTAAGCAAGGAAGATCTTAAGTCTGAATAATCAACCCGCTATAAACAAATCACGTTTTTTTTCTGTATTGTAGAATTCTTTTTCTACTTTTGAGAAATTTTGTATCAGTAGTAATAAATACTGTTTGTTATGGGTAAAATTCTAGCAGAAAGAATTAGCAGTATAGAGATAAAGTCCATGTGGGGCTTTAAGCATATTGTGTGGGAGTTACGTCCCGATATCAATATTCTCAGTGGTGTTAATGGTGCAGGTAAGAGTACTATATTAAATAAGGCTGTTTCAAAACTGGATTTTCTGAGTGGAGCAGATAGTGACGATTGTCCTGATGTTGTGGTTAATTTCTATCCACCGGAAGCTGAATCTATTGCATACGATGTAATCAGATGTGTTGACAGACCATTAATGCATAGTAATCTGCTGGAAAAGATGGCTGACAGAAATGTTGTCTCTGAATTGGACTGGCAAATTTATAAGTTGCAGAGAAGGTATCTTGATTATCAGGTGAATTTAGGTAACAGGACCATTGACCTTCTGACTTCCGGCGATCCTGAAAAGATGGTTCTGGCGCAGCAAACTTCTGCAAAGAAAAAGGAGTTCCTGGATTTTGTGGATTCGATGTTTGCAGAGACAGGCAAAAAAATAGTCAGGGATAGCAACGAGATAGTGTTCGATCAGAATGGAACAAGATTGTTACCATATAGCCTGTCATCGGGTGAAAAACAGCTCTTGGTAATATTGCTTACACTTTTGGTTCAGGATATGAAGCCATGTGCAATCTTTATGGACGAACCAGAAGTATCACTCCATATAGAGTGGCAGCAGAAACTTATTTCGGCTGTGCGCAAGATGAACCCAAATGCACAGATTATCTTAACAACCCATTCTCCTGCAGTAATTATGGACGGATGGCTGGATGTTGTAACAGAAGTAGATGATATAACAGTTTAATGAAAAGACTGAGAGATAATGTTAATTCAAAGTATGCAGAGGCTCTGAGTCATTTCTACTCCGGAAAGAAAAAGAGAATTGTAGCATACGTGGAGAGTTATGATGATATAGCTTTCTGGCGTCTGCTGCTTGAAGAGTTTGAGACAGATGACAGATGTTTCCAGATAATGCTGCCTTCACGTACCAATCTTACCAGAGGTAAGAAATCGGCTATAAGATCCTGTCTGCAGGAGTGTTTATTAGGTGGTAGCATGATTGCCTGTGTAGATAGTGATTATGATTATCTGTTGCAGGGCTCTTCTGAAACATCTTTTCAGTTAATATCAAATCCCTATATCTTACATACATATAGCTATTCAATAGAGAATTATAAATTTTATGCTGACAGCCTGCATAATATATGTGTTCAGTGTACTCTGAATGATAGGAGAGTTTTGGATTTTACTGAATTTTTCAGCAGATATTCTCAGATAGTCTATCCGTTGTTTGTCTGGAATGTCTGG
The DNA here is from genome assembly GCA_017647575.1 of Bacteroidaceae bacterium. Classification (GTDB taxonomy): domain Bacteria; phylum Bacteroidota; class Bacteroidia; order Bacteroidales; family Bacteroidaceae; genus Colenecus. The sequence continues at coordinate 17,760 of JAGCKJ010000158.1, forward strand.
TTTTACAAAACCAAAAGACACAATCTATATAGCATGCAGGATTTTGCCAGGGATGTCAACATAAAAACAATTAATCTGAGCGATCCCTATTTCTCAATATCGCTGCTTTCTTCCAGAGTAGAGAAGAAAATAGCGTATCTTAAGAGAGAGTATTCAGCAAATGTGGCGGAAGTGGAGCAGTTGTCAGAAACATTGAAAGAGCTGGGGGTGGATATAGATAGCACATATCTGTTTATGAGAGGACATTCCATGATGGAGCTTATAGTAAATAAGGTGTTGAGCCCGGTCTGTGCATCGCTCATAGCAGAGAGAGAACAGGAGATATATAAATATGCAGTTCATATAGAACAGCGTAATAACGAAATAAGTTCATACAGACATAGCCAGATGAGCATTAATGATGCAATCAGAAAAAATACGCACTACAGGGAGTGTTATCTGTATGATATGATGCGTAACGATGTGCGCAGGATGCTGTCTGTTGCCGATAAAGATGCCCTATCTGTGCTTCCAGAATGCGGGTGTGAAGAGAATAAGGACAGCAAATAGCTCCAGACGGCCTATCAGCATCAGGAATGTAGAGAACCATTTGCCTATTGCTGGCATATTACCCCAGGAAATGTTACAACCATGGTCACCGATGGTGATACCAAGATTGCTGATGCAGGCTAATGATGTTCCGTAGGCTTCTGTAATCTCTATACCTATTGCCATGTAGAAGAACCAGCCTACAAATACCAATGCAACCAATGAGATGATGAATGTAAGCACGCTCTGTCTGATAGACGTGGATATAACCTTGTCGCTGATTCTTATTGGTAAAACAGCATTCGGATGGAGAATACGATTGAACTCATTTCTAAGTGCCTTAACCAGAATGGATATTCTGATGATCTTGGCTCCACCACTTGTAGAACCACCACATCCGCCAAAATACATACAGAATCCAAGCAGCATCCATATAAATGGTGGCCAAAGAGTATAGTCAGTTGTTGTAAAACCGGTAGTCGTAATTATAGAGATAACATGGAATATTGAATGCCTTATTGAATCGCCTATGCCATACTGTTTTGTTGTATATAGTCCTGTACAAACAAGGAATGTAAAAATCAGTATGATTGAGATGTACCATTTAAATTCAGTGTCTATCTTTAATTTACCTATGTTGCCTTTGAATATCGCCACAAATAATAAACCATAATTGATACCGGACAGAAACATGAATATTGTTATGACATTCTCTATTGTAGTGGAATTGTAGTATGCCAGGCTGGCGTTTTTTGTAGAAAATCCTCCTGTTGCAGCAGTGCATAATGCATGATTTATACTGTCAAAGAATCCCATTCCACTCATACACAATGCTATGGTGCAGCATACAGTTATTACAAGGTAAACTATCAGAATCCATCTACCGCTAACGCTTATCCTGGGGTGTAATTTACCTCGTTGCGGTCCTGTTGCTTCTGCAGCGAATAATTGTACTTCACCTATTCCAAAAATAGGTAGTACAGCTACGGTAAAGAATACTATACCCAATCCGCCAATCCATTGTGTAAGGCTTCTCCAGAATAACAGACCATGAGGCATAATCTCAATATCATTGATAATAGTAGCACCTGTTGTGGTGAATCCTGACATCGTTTCAAAGAAAGCATCTGTAAAGCTTGGTATGTATCCGCTTATATAATATGGTAGAGCGCCAAAAATTGAGAATACTATCCAGGATATACTTACAACTATATAACCATCTCTTCGGGTAAGCATCTCCTTTTTTCTGTTTGATCCGCCAGTGGATATGAAAAGCATGCCGGCGCAGGCAGAAATTAATGAGGATATAACGAATGAAAAGAAATCGTCTTCCTTACAAACGAGTGGAATGGCTGAGCATAACATCAGTATGCCGGCTTCAATCAAAAGCAGGATACCAACAATCCGTTCTATGAGTCTTATGTGTATCAAATGAAATATTTTTCTACTGTTTTAATCATTCCTTCCAGACAGAATACTACAACGTGGTCATCTGCTTCAATTCTTGTATTACCTGTAACCAGGATAGCCTCTTTATTACGTATAAGTCCACCAATAGTAACGCCACGTGGCAACATTATATCCTTTACAGCACTTTTAGTTACTCTTGCACCTGGCTTAACGTTGAATTCCGCTACATCGGCACTTGCAAATGTCAGACACTTTACGTTGCTTACGTCAGCATCAAGCATCATCTGATATATATGGCTGGCTGCAATTTTCTTCTTGTTGATAACCGTGCCAATGTCCAGCTTTTCTGCCATATTGATGTAGTCGATGTTTTCAACTTCTGCTATTGTTTTTGTAACTCCTAATCTTTTTGCAGTCAGACAGGCCAGGATGTTGGTCTCAGAACTGTCGGTCAAGGCAACAAAAGCTTCTGTATGGGCTATTCCTTCGCTGGCCAGAAGACCTAAATCTCTGCCGTCGCCATTGATTATCATAACCTTACTGCTTACAAGCTCTGTAAGCCTGTTGCAACGGGCTATGTCGCTCTCTATAATTTTCAGGCTCATATAATCGGGCATCAGCTGTGATGCTCTTACTGCAATTCTACTTCCACCCATTATGATGACATCCCTTACATCCGGCAGTTCCTGTTTACCTGCTATCTTTTTGATGTATGGTATGTTCTTCTTCATGGTCATGAAATAGACCAAATCGCCGGCAAGGATAGAGTCATTACCACCAGGGATGATGGTCTCTCCATCGCGGAGTATGGCAACTATATGATATGGCAGATTGCCGCCCAACTTGTAAAGAGGTGTGTTGAGCAGATCTGCGTTTTCTCTCAATTTTATACCCATTAAAACCAATGCACCTCCTGCAAATTCCCACCACTGACGAATCCAGCTCAGTTTCATGCCGTCAACAATATCCTTTGCAGCAAGCAATTCGGGATAAATAAGTGAATCAATGCCTTTCTGAAGGAAGAACTCTTTGTTCTTGGGTAGCATATATTCATGGTTGTCTATTCTTGCAACAGTCTTTTTTGCTCCAAGCTCGTGTGCAAGTTGGCAAGCCAAAAGATTCCTGCTTTCATCGGGTGTAACAGCAACGAAGAGGTCTGCGTTGCTTACGCCTGCCTCACGCAGATCAACAAAAGATGTGGGTGACCCATCTATTGTAAGAAGATCGAAATTGGAATTCAGACGGTTAATCTTATCTTCGTCTTCATCAATCAGAATAATATCCTGATTTTCACCAGAAAGAAGCTTTGCTAGGTGAGTACCTACGTTGCCGGCCCCTGCTATTACAATCTTCATATTCTTTTGTATTACTGTTTAACAATATTGTTTAAAGCCTCAACCACAGCATCTCTGTCTATATGGCATAGTTTCAATAACTGAGGGGTAGAGCCATGCTCAATGAATGTATCAGGCAATCCAAGTCTTGTGATGTTTGGCTTATATCCGTTTTCAGCCATAAATTCCATTACGGCACTTCCCAATCCACCTATAACGGCACCATTCTCCAGAGTGATTATATGCTTGTACTGTTTGCCAATCTTGTGCAGTAGTTCTGTATCTATCGGCTTGAGGAATCTCATATCGAACAGGGCTACACTGTAGTTGCTGTTCTCTTTCTCCCATATCTGAATAGCCTCTTCAGCTATGTTTCCTATTGGTCCAATTGATATGATGGCAATGTCACTGCCACTCTTTATTTCCCTGCCAGTACCAACTACAATTGGTGTAAAAGGTTTTTTCCAGTCGCTTATCAGACCTCTACCGCGCGGGTATCTGATTACAAAAGGTCCCTGATCCGGGAGCTGAGCTGTGTACATCAGATTGCGCATCTCAATTTCATCGTACGGCGATGAAATTATGATGTTCGGAATAGTTCTCAGGTAAGCTAGGTCAAATGCTCCATGATGTGTAGGGCCGTCTTCTCCAACCAATCCGGCTCTGTCAAGGCAAAGCACCATATTCAGTTTCTGGATAGCTATGTCATGTATGAGATTGTCATACGCGCGCTGCATAAATGTGGAGTAGATGTTGCAGAACGGTATCATCCCCTCTTTGGATAGTCCTCCGGAGAATGTCACTGCGTGACCCTCGGCAATACCTACATCAAAACATCTGTCAGGGTGTACCTTCATAGGAATATCCATACTGCATCCCAATGGCATTGCAGGGGTGATTGCTACAATTTTCTTGTTGACATTCATCAGTTCCAGCAGTGTTTCCCCAAAGACATCCTGATACAGTGGCGGTTCTTCTTTGTCGCTTTTTATTATTCTTTCTCCAGTCTCTTTGTCAAACAGACCCGGTGCGTGCCAGATGTCAGAATCTATTTCTGCAGGTTTGTACCCTTTGCCCTTAACAGTCTTTATGTGTAGTAATTTAGGACCGCTCATGCATTTTATATTCTGCATTACGCGCACCAATTCAAGTACGTTGTGTCCGTCAATAGGACCAAAGTATCTGATGTCCATGCCTTCAAAGACATTGTTGGTGCTATTGTAGCGCATCTTCAGATGGTTGTTCCTGCGAATAATCTTTTTTCTGCGCTCTTCATTCATCATGCCAAATTTGTACAAAAATCTGGAGACGATGTATCTGAATTTGTTATATGAACGAGATGTCTGTAGTATGGTAAGATAGTTACGCATGCCACCGACACTGTGTGATATACTCATGTCGTTATCATTCAGAATAATGAGTAAATCATTGTTGGTTGTAGAGGCATTGTTCAGTCCTTCAAACGCCAGTCCTCCGGTCATGGCACCATCACCAATTACTGCAACTACTTTGCGCTTTGGGTTGCCATTCTTTTTGTTGGCAACAGCCATACCCAATGCTGCTGATATGGAATTTGAAGCGTGTCCACATGTGAAAGTGTCATATTCACTTTCGTCAGGCGATGGAAACGGCTTAATGCCTTTGAATTTTCTGTTTGTGTGAAATCTGTCGCGGCGACCTGTCAGTATTTTATGACCGTATGCCTGATGGCCTACGTCCCATACAATTCTATCGTCCGGTGTATTGAAAACGTAGTGTAGTGCTACCGTCAGTTCAATAGTACCAAGACTGGAACCGAAATGTCCGGGATTGCGGGATAGCTCTTCAATTATAGTCTGCCGTAACTCATCACAAACTTGCGGAAGCGCACTTTGTTCCAGGGATCTAAGGTCCTGAGGAGTGTTAATGCTCTTTAAAATATTTTCTGTAGTTAACGGTTCTGTTCTTTTCTTCATATATAAATTGTGCAATAAATCTCATCAAGGATTGCTTGTGAGATATGCGCTACAATTTGCAAAACTAGTAAAATGTGTGTTAAAATCCAATAGTTTAAATAAAAGTGTAAAGAGAGAGATTACAATTTAGCAAAAATGGTGAAGATGTTTTGAAAATAATAGCTTATTTTGCACTCTCGGTTATTTTTTAATGTGCGTTTATGAGATACACTATAGATACTGTTACGTCTATGATAGGCGCTTCAAGATACGGCTACTGTCCAGCCACAATCGCATGGCTGCTTACTGATAGTCGCTCCTTATGTTTTCCTGATGAAACCCTGTTCTTTGCACTGCAGGGTAAACGTGATGGTCACGAATATATTCGCGGTCTCTACGATAAGGGGGTAAGAAATTTTGTTGTAAGCCGATTGCCGGATAGGATGGATGATTATCTAGATTCGAATTTTTTACTTGTAAAAGATACATTGAAAGCATTGCAGACTTTGTCAATGCAGCATCGCAGGGAATTTGAAATACCAGTAATCGGAATTACCGGAAGCAATGGTAAAACAGTGGTAAAAGAGTGGTTGTATCAGCTTCTTGAACAGGATTATGTAGTGACAAGATCGCCAAGAAGTTACAATTCTCAGATAGGTGTGCCGCTATCAGTGTGGCTTATGAACAAAAAGACACA
>JAGCKJ010000159.1 GCA_017647575.1 Bacteroidaceae bacterium
ATATTCACAAAGTTCAATTATCACTTGATCTTATGAATGCTACCAACTTAATATCCAATAAATTAGGAGTTCGCAAAACAGCATCGGCCTGCAATAATGGCAAGATACTTACATACAAAGGTGTCAATGCAGAAGGTAATCCGCTATACACACTCTATTCAAACAAAGAGGGATTACTCTCAAAACAGTTTGATACTCTGAAAAGCAGTGAAAACTGCTGGTTCCTGCAATTTGGTGTTAAGTATATCTTCTAAATACTACAGAAAGAATATTGCAATAGCAGCAATAATAAAACCAATCAGCTGGTGGGGTTTCATCTTTTCATGATAGAAACCCCATCCTGCTATAGCGCCTAAAACAACCACTCCAACATTATGTACCGGGAAGAGGAATTCAGTATTCAAACTCTTCATGGAGACCATAAGCAGATAGGTACAGAAAAAGTTGCATGCACCCAATGTGATACCGCCAATAATGTTTTTAGGCTCCAGCAGCATCTTGATACTTGAATTCCTATCAATTGCCAGAAGCACTATTCCGGCAACCATTGCACCAGCAAATATGGTAAAACTCACCATCGAAAGCTGTTGATTAATTGCCAGATCTGTCAGACTAGATTTTGTTGAAATGCTGTATTGAACAAGTTTTAGAAATGAACTGCTCAATCCATAAAGCAGAAATACCGAAAGTGGTGCCAATATATCAATAATACCTGCTATGGCACCTTTTCCCTTACTGGTTTCTCCCTTATTGATAATCATAAACATAGCGACAATCATTATGCTTATTGTTATCCATTCCGGTTTTTTGCTTCCGGGTATAAGGAGATAATTCAGAAGGATAGGAATTATCATAGAGGCCCTGCTTGCTACTGATGATATTACAACACCTGTTCGTATAGTGCAAAATGACATGGCTATCATACCTCCAATAAATATCAGACCTGTACCAAGGGCGGGTAAGAACCACTCCATAGCAACAGGGTTTACTATTCCATTACTGGTGTCAATTGAAAGTATCAGGCCTAAAATCATTGCAGTCAAATAGTTATACACAATGGCAGGGTTTGAATCAACACCCCTCTGTTTGAATATCTTAAATAGAATGGATATCAGCGCTGCGCATATTGTTGACAGGATTAGTGCTATCATATTTACCTTTTTGCTACATAATTACCGAAATGGAGGGCAAAAATACTCTTTTAACTCAATAAATGTGACATAGGAATGAAGATTTTGCTATTTTTGCAATCTATTTATAAATAATTATGAAGATGAAAATAAGAAATTTCTTTTTGTTGGTTATGGCAGTTGCAACCATAACATTTGCATCATGTGTTAATAATCAGAGTACAAACAACAATTCCGATTCTACTATGAATACAAGAAAGATTTTGGTAACAGTAGATTTACAGAAAGATTTTATCAATGGTACACTTCCTGCTAAGGATGCTGAGCAGATAATCCCTGCCATTAATGCCATTAAGGGTCGTTTTGACAAGCTGTACTTTACATTAGACTGGCATCCGGCAAACCACTGCTCATTTACTAAAGAGGGTGGTATATGGCCTGTACACTGCGTTCATTATACAGAAGGTGCATCTATTCCTGATTGTATTCTGGCCGATGTTGAAGATTCAAAACTGCTGTTCTATACCAAGGGTATGATTCCCGGTAAAGAGGAGTATGGCGCTTTTACAGATATCAGTATAAATGATCAGTCTATGTTCAAGCCAGGTGACGATGTTGTTGTATGTGGCATTGCATCAGAATATTGTGTACTTGAAACATTAAAGGAGCTTGTTCGTCTTAGTAAGGGCATTGGTTTTAATCTGAGCGTCTTTATGGATGGTGTAGCTTGCATAGAGAGCCACGACGTACTGCTGGAGTATATGAAAGCAGAAGGAATTAAAGAGTACAAATAATTAGAATATGCAGAAAGATACCGCTATTATCAGTATGATAGAGAACGATTTGTATAAGTTCTCAATGTCATACTACTATCAGAGAACCACTCCGGAAGGAATTGGTACTTTCAGTTTTACAGACAGAAACGGTCTGAAATTTACACCCGAATTTGTGGAGATGCTGAAAGAGGAGTTTAAAAAGTTGGAATCATTGGCTCTTACAGACGATGAATTTAACTGGTGTCTTTCAAATATCTACTTTATACCGCGCTGTTACTTTGAATGGTTACGCGGATTCAGATTTGATTCATCAATCATCCAGATATCTCTTGACGAAGAGAATCATCTGCATATAGAAGCTACTGACAATATATATAAAGTAACTCTGTATGAAATCCCCATACTCTCCACAGTATCAGAGGTTTATTACAGATACATGAATCTTGGAGAACCAGACTGGAACTACATAGAATCCCAGCTGGAACGCAAGGTGGCAATGTCTAACGAACATCAGATTCGTTTTGCAAACTTTGGTATGCGCCGTCGCTATTCACACTATGTGGAAGATCGCGTTACCGAATATCTGGCTAAGAATGCAAAGTATTTCATAGGTTCATCTACTGTATATTTCGCTATGAAATATCAGTCAATCAAGAAAGATCTTAAGCCAATTGGAACAATGGCGCATGAACTTATGATGGCCACAGCTGCATTTATGGGACCTAAGGAGGCAAACTACTATGTAATGCGTAAATGGGCTGAAATTTATGGTGGTGCTATGGGTACCATGCTTCCGGACTGCTTTACATCAGAAGTCTTCTTCAGAAACTTCAGCCTGGATATGGCAAAACTGTATGATGGTGTACGTCATGACAGTGGCGATCCTATAGCTTTCGGCGATAAGATGATAGCCAAATATGAATCATATCACATTGATCCACGAACCAAATCCATTGTATTCAGTGATTCCCTTGACTTTGACAAAGCACTTGAAATACATAACTATTTTAAGGGCAGGATAGGGGTATCCTTTGGTATTGGTACAAACCTTACAAACGATGTTGGTACTGCCAAACCTCTGAATATAGTTATGAAACTGAAAACTTTCCAGGTAAATCCACGTCAGCACATATATCGTTGTGTAAAACTGTCGGATGTACCGGGTAAAGAGATAGGCGATCCAGACGAAGTTCACAGTTACAAAGTAATTCTTGGCCTTATCTGATTGATAATTTGAGAATTTGTTGTACTTTTGTACAGAAATCATTTTAACGGGTGATGAAAATAGGGAAAATTATTGATGCCCTTGAAGGATTCGCGCCTCTGCCACTGCAAGATGATTTTGATAATTCAGGCTTGCAGGTAGGAGTTACAGAGACGGAAGCTACAGGGGCTTTATTGTGTCTGGACGTGACCGAAGCAGTGGTAGATGAAGCCATTTCAAGCGGTTGCAACCTTATTATATCACATCATCCATTACTATTTACTCCATTAAAGTGTGTAACTGATTCAGATTATATAGGTCGTTGTGTAATAAAGGCTATAAGAAATGGAATTACCATTTATGCAGCACATACAAACCTGGATAATGCTGCTCAGGGAGTAAACAGACAGATTGCAGATATGCTGGGCCTGACAGATTTGGCACCACTTCAGGACAAAGGCGATGGAAATGGGGCAGGAATAATAGGTAACCTTCCTGAACCTGTAACGGAAGTTCAGTTTCTGGAAAAGCTAAAAGAGCTGTTCAGACTGTCTGTAGTAAAACATAATGGTGAATTGGGACGTTCCATTTCAAAAGTTGCACTATGCGGAGGCTCAGGAGCCTTTCTTATGAAGAGCGCTGCAGCACAGGGAGCAGATCTTTTTATAACAGGCGAAATAGGTTTTCACAGAATGTTCGGTTTTGATGGTATAATGAAACTGGTAGAGATAGGTCATTATGAGAGTGAACAATTTACCATTGACCTGCTTTACAACAAACTTGGAGAATTGTGCAGTGGTCTGAAACTGGTTAAAACCAACGTTAAGACCAACCCTGTAAATTACTGTATATAAACGAAAAATTAAATATTTAGATTATGGCAAAAGAAAAGAAAGATCCAGCTGATTATTCAGTAGAAGAGAAACTGAAATCACTTTATCAGTTACAGACAATGTTGTCTGAAATTGACAAGATCAAGACATTGCGTGGTGAATTACCACTTGAGGTTCAGGATCTTGAAGACGAGATTGTAGGTCTAAGCACTCGTATTGAAAAGAACAAGACAGAGATTGCTGAACTGACAAAAGGTGTAAGTGAAAACAAAATCAGCATGGAGGCATCAAAGGCTGCCATTGCAAAATATAAGGAACAGCAGGACAACGTACGCAACAACCGCGAATACGATTCTCTGAACAAAGAGATTGAATTCAAATCTTTGGAGATTGAGCTTAACGAAAAGCACATTCGTGAATATTCAAACTCAATTGCTGCAAAGAGCGAAGAGATGGAACGCAATCTTGCTATGATTGCTGAAAAGAGACAGGAACTTGAAATCAAGAAGACTGAACTTGACGAAATTATCAGCGAAACTCGCCTGGAAGAGGAGAAACTGCGCGAAAAGTCAAAGAATCTGGAAATCACAATAGATCCAAGACTCCTGCTTTCATTCAAACGTATCAGAAAGAATACCCGTAATGGTCTGGGTATTGTTTACGTAGAACGTGGCGCATGTGGCGGTTGTTTCAACAAGATTCCACCACAGAGACAGCTTGATATTCGTCTTCGTAAAAAAATTATCGTTTGTGAATACTGCGGACGTATTATAATCGACCCACAGCTGGCTGGTGTAGAGGAGGTACAGGTTGCAGCACCAGCACCAAAGAAACGCGCAAGCAAAAAGAGCGCAGCTTCATCTGCGGAATAATAAATAGTTTATACTATTGTACAGGAATAACCCTTGGATTTAATATCTAAAATCCAAGGGTTTATTTTATCTCTATATTGAATTGTAATCCGGAATATCAGGCAAAAACTTACATCTACCTGTATTATAATCAACTTTCAGGCAGTAGTGATTCATACCATTGCTGACAATAAGATAATCTACCTTTAATGAAATGTTGTATCTGGATATCTGAGCAAACACCTTATTATCTATCTTAACAGATGGGGCCTTGTATTCCAGTATGATTTTTGGCTTTCCGCATTTGTCATACACAACAGAATCACATCTTTTATTAACATTACCTACAGTAATTGCAGTTTCATTGGCAATATGCGATAAAGGATAAGATTTGCAGGTAACTAAGTAGTTTACAAAGTGTTGACGTACAAATTCTTCTGGAGTAGCAGCAACCCACTTTTTGCGAATAGGATCAAATATACATGGTTTGCTATTCTGTTCGCAAATTTTCAGTTCAAAATCAGGTAAATTCAACTTATCCATCTTATCTTTGTAGTATATTTAAAGTAAAGGTAACAATAATAATTAAGAATGGCAACATCCGGCGTAGCATATAGATCAATAATGAATGAGTTAAAACAGGGAAAATATCATCCTGTTTATTATTTGATGGGAGAAGAATCATTCTTTATAGACTCTATAGCAGATTATATAAGAGAAAATGCACTTAGTGAAGAGGAGAGAGACTTCAATCAAATAGTTATCTATGGAGCCGATACAACAATGAGCGAAGTGGTGCAGAGAGCCAAGGCGTATCCAATGGGAGCTGAAAGACAGGTTATAATTGTAAAAGAGGCTCAGGCGCTTGTTAAGGAGCATGCCGGTGGAGTGGATCCACTTGAAATTCTTGCATCATACCTGCAGAATGTTCAGCCAACCACAATACTTGTTTTCTGTCATAAAAATGGAAAACTGGACAGCAGAAAGAAGGTTGTGGGAACCATTAAACAGAATGGAATGGTATTTGAATCGGCAAAAGTAAAGGAGAACGAACTACCTCTATACATCAACGAATATGTTCGTGAAAAGCAGCAATCAATATCGGATAGAGCAACATCCATGATTATAGAAGCTGTAGGTACCGATATATCCAGACTAATAACCGAATTGGATAAACTATATGTAGCATCCGGAGGTAATGGAAGGGAAATTACTCCAGATCTGGTTGAACAAAATGTAGGAATAAGCAAGGAGTATAATGTATTTGAATTTCAGCGTGCACTTATCAGCAAAGATATTCTGAAAGCAAATAAAATAGCTGCATACTATGAAAACAATTCAAAGAACTACCCAATACAGATGATTACGGCAACCATATTTAGCTACTATTCCAACTTAATGCTGGCATTTTATTCTCCAAACAAGACAGAGCAGGGGGTTGCAGAATTTTTGGGACTTAAAAGTAGCTGGGGAGTGAAAGATTACATGACCGGAATGAAAAACTACACAGCCAGACAAGTTCTGGAAATTATTGGTTATATCAGAGAATACGACGCAAAATCAAAAGGCGTGGAGAATACAGGCAATACAACTGATGGTTTACTACGTGAACTGTTATTTAAAATTTTGCACTGATATCCGGATTTGCTCTCAAATATTCAATTCTCAGCGATTACGTTGATTTTGCTTAAAATTATTCTGTAATATATTTTACAGAAATATACTGCAAAAATGTTATTTAGGTTTTTTAACTATTATGAGCGACTACAATTGTAGCCGCTCTTTTTGTTGTATTGCACAAATGTATTATATTTACAAAAGTATGCGATAATAACAAAACAAATAAAATACTATTCAATACTAAAAACAGATTTAGTATGCAAAATAATATACAAAAGTTATTGTATTACTTAAAATGCTTGTTATCAATATATTTATAATATTATAGCTATATTGCTTTTTAGGATTGCCCCTGTGTTTATACAAATAGATGTGATTTCTTAATAATACACTTCATAAGCGGTTATAATATATATAATATTCAGTTATTTATCTGTATTATAAAAAGCTGTTTCGAGCGCATTTGCAAGTGGCTTTCTCATACTGATGTATTAAGCTTTTTATGGTTGTGTAACTTTTGTAAATAATACAAATGTAGGCGTATAGATATAACAATTGTAACACTTTTGTATATAAAATATATTGTGTACATTTGTAACATAATAGCAATATATAACAAAATTGAGTATGAATGAACGTATTGTAGAGTTGATGAACAGAATGGAAATGTCTCCAACACAGTTCTCTGTTGCAATTGGCGCAAGTAGAGCGACTATACAGCATATAATAAGTGGTAGGAATGAACCTAGCTTGAAATTAATAAAGTCTATATTAGATAGATTTCCAAGTGTAGATATGAAATGGTTGCTTAATGGAGAAGGATCTGCATTTACTAATCAGTCACAGGTAACAGATTATCCACTGTTTGAGAATGATGAGAATCAGTTTTTTCAGAATCATGTACAGAATGAACTTAAAAATCAAAATCTCGAAGGGCAAAATCAGCATAAAGTGACAAGGCAAAAAATTGATAATAAGAAGATTACTCCAAATAATCAGCAAAATAAACCAACAAGACAAATAAAAGAAATAGTGGTTTTTTTTGAAGACGGTACTTTCGAAAAATTTTATCCGAATATGAAATAATTTTAAAAAATCTATTGCATAATGTAAAAATACCTTATATTTGTAAAAACGTTAGTTCAAATAGTGTAGAATCAAATTTAACCTATTGAACTCGTGAATATATATATAAGGTGTGATAAACAAAAAGTGAATATGCTTATGAAAAGATCAGTTCTTTTATTAGTGTCTGTTTTATTCATCCTGGTGGGATGTAAAACTACAAAGGTGACAAAAACCAAGGCTAACCCAAGCGAAGTGTGGCAAACTATGATGGTTAAACAGTTGTCATCTGATATAAATGATAGTATAATTACTGCATCATACAGTAATGGAACTACATTGTATTACAGAATTCTGGATAATTTTGGCAATGTGGCTCTTACCTGGGATAGAAGTAATGGCAGAAACAGCTATATGTTGCCTAGTAACTATAAGGGTGATATTGAAATTCCTTCATTTGTAACAGTTGGTGAAAATGACGAATTTGTATTCCGTGTAATGGAAATAGATCAGCATGCATTCTGTCATAGTACTAACTTAAAGAGCATTACAATTCCTTATTCAGTGTTAAGAATCAACATTGATGCATTCAGCGAATGTGTATCATTGGAACGCATTACTGTAAGTGCTAATAACCAGACTTATAAAGATCTGGAAGGTGTTCTCTACAGTAAGGATTCAAGAATGTTGATTAACTATCCAGCAAAGAAAAAGGATAAAGAGTATTATCTGCCTGAAGAGGTTGCCTTTATCTGTACAGAGGCTTTCAAAGACAATCAGAGCCTGGAAATCGTTAAGATTGGCGACAACGTAACAGCATTAAGTGACTATGCGTTTAAGAACTGTACAAATCTGACAACAGTTGCATTGGGTAGCAATGTTAGAATTATAGGTAAGGAAGCTTTTGCAAACTGTAAAAATCTGAAGGAGATTTTCTCAGCAAATATGTTCCCTCCACATAACAGCCCGATAGTATTTGATTCATCAATCTATGAGAGATGTTATATTTACGTTCCAACAGGTAGTTCACGTCGTTATCGTCAGACCTTGGAATGGCAGGATTTCAAGAATATGGAAGAACGCGAACACAGATTGTTCAAGGTTATGTTTGGTGATTAATAGACAAACTTTATTAATAAGAATTGGCTGGCAATGTTTTGTCAGCCAATTTTATTATCTTTACACACTATTAAATATATAGCAATGAAAAAGTATCAATTAGACCTGAAGGTGGTAGATAATGTAATGGTTGGCAAGAGTGCTTCACTGCTTACTCTTACCCACTCTGAACCATTACCACCAATGCAAGCCGGACAATTTGCAGAACTATTGGTTGATAAAGCTCAGGTTCTGTTACGTCGTCCTATATCTATTCACAATGTAAACAGAAATAATAATACTGTAGAGTTTCTTATTCAGATAGTAGGTACAGGAACCAAGGAACTGGCAAATCTGAAGAAGGGAGATTCGCTTAATGTTTTGCTGCCACTAGGTAACGGATTCGATTTTGCGGGATCTGTAAATCCTCTGCTGATAGGTGGCGGTGTAGGTGTTGCACCACTGTTATATCTTGGAGAAGAGTTCAAATCAAAAGGAATTACACCAACCTTCCTTTTTGGAGGACGCTCAAAGGAATATCTATTAAGACTGGAAAGTTTTGAAGCAGTTGGCAGAGTCTATGCAACAACTGAAGATGGTTCATTTGGAGAGAAAGGTTATGTTACCAACCATTCTCTTCTTATAGACGGAGATAAGTTTGATAAGATTTTTGCGTGCGGACCAACACCTATGTTAAAAGCAGTTGCAGCATGGGCTAAAGAACACGAAACCGCTTGTGAAGTATCTTTGGAGCATAAAATGGCTTGTGGTATAGGTGCATGTCTATGCTGTGTGGAAGATACAAAAGATGGACATGTATGTGTATGTAAAGAGGGACCGGTATTTTCAATAGATAAGTTATTATGGAAGCTTTAAAAACCAATATAGGAGATTTACAACTGAAAAACCCGGTAATGACAGCATCGGGTACATTCGGATATGGAACAGAATACTCTGATTTTTTCGATATATCCAAATTAGGTGGTATTTTAGTAAAAGGTACAACATTGCACAGAAGAGAAGGAAACCCATATCCACGTATGGCTGAAACTCCTTCTGGTATGTTGAATGCAGTAGGGTTACAGAATAAAGGCGTTGACTACTTCGTAGAAAATATTTATCCTGAAATAAAAGATATAGATACAAATATAATTGTCAATGTATCTGGTTCCTGCATTGAAGATTATGTGCAGACTGCAGAAATCATAAATCATCTGGATAAAGTACCTGCAATAGAGCTTAACATATCCTGTCCTAATGTAAAACAGGGAGGTATGGCTTTTGGAGTTACAGCAAACGGAGCTGCAGAAGTTGTAAAGGCAGTCAGAAGAGTTTATGACAAGACTCTTATTGTTAAATTGTCACCAAACGTAACAGATATTACAGAAATTGCTAAAGCAGTTGAAGCACAAGGTGCTGATAGTGTATCACTTATCAACACATTGCTTGGTATGGCCATAGACAGCGAAAGACGCAAACCGATTCTTTCTACCATTACAGGCGGTTTGAGCGGCCCTGCAGTAAAACCTATTGCTTTACGTATGGTATGGCAGACATACAAAGCTGTAAAAATTCCAATAGTTGGTATTGGTGGTATTATGACAGCTGCAGATGCTATTGAATTCTTACTTGCCGGTGCCACAGCAATAGAGGTTGGTACTGCAAACTTTATAGACCCGGCAGTATGCAGTAAGATTGTAGATGGTATTGCCGATTATCTGAACAGACACAACATACCGTCAGTAAAAGATCTGATTGGTGCATTAGAAGTATAATCAATTATCTAACAATAGTATAGCTTATGACAATTAGAGATTTAACCCCCACCAATGTATGGGAGATATTTTATCAGCTTACCAGAGTACCACGCCCTTCAAAACACGAAGAGAAGGTTAGAGCCTTTTTGCTTGATTGGGCAAAAGAACGTAATATAGAGGCATTCCAGGACAAGACAGGCAACGTAATAATGCGTGTTCCTGCTACTCCGGGTTATGAAAACAAAAAAGGAATTGTATTCCAGGGACATATGGATATGGTTCCTCAGAAAAATGCCGACAAAGTTCATGATTTTGAAAATGATCCTATTGAAACATGGGTTGATGGTGACTGGCTGAAGGCAAAAGGTACAACCCTTGGTGCCGACAATGGACTGGGTCTTGCATTGGGTATGGCCATACTGGAATCTAAGGATATAGAGCACGGACCTGTTGAGTTACTGGCTACATACGATGAAGAGACCGGTATGAGCGGAGCAATGGCATTAGAACCAGGAATTCTGAATGGAGAGATACTCATAAATCTGGATTCAGAAGAAGAGGGTGAACTCTGCATAGGCTGCGCAGGCGGTTTGGATGCAACAGCAACAGATAAATATGAACGTAAACCACATCCTGAAAATCATCTTTGCTATTCTTTTGCAGTAAAAGGATTTACAGGTGGCCATTCTGGTCTGGAAATCAACAAATGCAGGGCAAATGCCAATAAAGTAGCAGCAAGAATCCTGTATAGACTGTTAACAGAAGCAGATGTAAAATTAATTGATATGGAGGGTGGTACACTGCGTAATGCCATTCCACGTGAATGTTTCGCTACAGTATATGTTCCAGAACAGAATATAGATTTGGCAACAACTATTGTTGAACGCGAATTCACAAATATAAAGACAGAATATATGGTTACAGATCCAAACTGCAACTACATATTTGAACTATATCAATGCAATGAAAATGAGCCATGCAATCCAGACGATTGTCTGTATGTAGAAGAGGCCACAGCTATAAAATATATGCAGGCTATTATTGCATGTCCTGATGGAGTGGAGCGTATGAGCGACCAGATGCCGGGAATGGTAGAGACATCCAACAATATGGCTATAGTTTCCATATATGGAGGTGAGTTTGCAGTTAAATGCCTGATGAGAAGCTCTGTAGATAGCGCGAAGGATGCGCTTGCATTAAAGGTCAAGAGTCTGTTCGCATTAGCAAATATCAAAACTGAATTCGAAGGAGGTTATTCAGGATGGGCACCTAATGCAGATTCATCAATATTGAGCACTATGAAGCAGGTATATAATGAGATGTTCGGAAAAGAGCCTCATGTTATGGCTGTTCATGCAGGTTTGGAGTGTGGCATTCTTAGTGGTGCATATCCACACTGGGATATGATATCATGTGGCCCAACACTAATGAGCCCGCATTCACCAGATGAACGTTGTTATATTCCATCAGTTCAAAAAGTCTGGGATTATCTGCTAGAGGTAATGAAGAGAGTTTAACAAACATAAAAACTGCCGGTAGTTAAAACAACACCGGCAGTTTTATTTTATGTAAAGAGAAATACTTAATACCTGAATTCTCCAAATTCGCTCTTTATAATAAGCTCTGTCTTGTCACACTCCTCTACGCGTCCTACTATCTGAGCATCAATACCAAAGCTCTTGCTGATAGCAATAATATCTTCAGCATATTCAGCAGGCAGATAAATTTCAAAGCGGTGTCCACAGTTAAATACCTTGTACATCTCTGACCAATCGGTCTTGCTCTGTTCCTGTATAGTTCTGAACAATGGTGGAATAGGGAATAGGTTGTCCTTTACAACACGCACATTTTCAACAAAATGCAGCACTTTTGTTTGAGCACCACCTGAACAGTGAATCATACCATCTATATGAGAACGATGTGCATCCAGAATCTTCTTGATAACCGGAGCGTATGTTCTTGTTGGAGAGAGTACCAGTTCACCTGCATTAATTGGAGAACCATCTACACTGTCTGTCAATGAAAGACCACCTGAATATACCAGATCTTCCGGAACAGAATGATCGTATGTTTCAGGATACTTTTCTGCTATACTCTTGTTGAATACATCATGACGTGCACTGGTAAGACCATTACTACCCATACCGCCATTGTATTTATCTTCGTATGTAGCCTGACCAGAAGATGCCAGACCTACTATAACATCACCCGGCTTAATATTGGCATTATCAATAACATCGCTGCGCTTCATTCTGCAGGTAACAGTGCTGTCAACAATAATGGTACGAACCAAATCACCAACATCGGCTGTTTCGCCTCCGGTAGCATAAACACCTACACCCATTGAACGAAGTTCTGCCAGCAGTTCATCTGTGCCATTGATAATTGCACTGATTACAGATCCGGGAACAAGGTTCTTGTTACGGCCAATAGTAGAGCTTACCAGAATATTATCTACTGCACCAACACAAAGCAGATCATCGATATTCATTATAAGAGCATCCTGAGCAATTCCTTTCCATACTGACAGGTCGCCTGTTTCACGCCAGTAAGCGTATGCCAGAGACGATTTTGTACCTGCACCATCAGCATGCATTATATTACAATATTCAGGATCGCCTCCCAAAATATCAGGGATTATCTTACAAAAAGCCTTTGGATAAAGCCCTTTATCAATATTCTTGATGGCATTATGCACATCCTCTTTTGTGGCAGATACGCCACGCATCATATATCTGTTATTATTCATATCTATAAATCATTCGTTCCAAATACGCCATGTAGCATCGGCTTGTCTTTGCCACATTTCATAACCATTCTTAACTACAGCACCCTGTTGAGCTCCTTTCTGCATGAACAGCGTCTCTTCCGGTTTGTATATAACGTCATATAACAAATGGTCACTTGTTATGTACGCATAAGGAATATCCGGACATTTATCACTGTTAGGCCACATTCCAACCGGTGTACAATTTACAATTATCTGATACTCTTCCATTACAGATGGAGAAAGTTCATAGTATCCAAGAATATCAAATGTAGAGTTTCTCGATACAAATTTACTTTCTATTCCCAACTGTTGCAGAGCATACTGGATAGCCTTTGAAGCACCACCGGTACCAAGAATAAGTGCCTTTTTTCTATCTCCAATCAGTTGTGCTATAGATTCCATAAAGCCTATAGCATCAGTATTGAAGCCAACCAGTTCAGTCTTATCACTGTTGCGTACAACCTTGATCACATTTACTGCGCCAACACGGGCTGCACTGTCATCAAGTCTGTCCATCATTGGTATAACATCCTGCTTATAAGGTATTGTTACGTTTAAACCACACAGATTAGGATTTGCCTCAACTATATCTTTCAGCTCTTCTGCACTCTCTATTTCAAAATTCATGTAATCTGCACTGATGTGCTCTGTTCGGAACTTCTTCTTGAAATACACTTTTGATATTGAGTGTTCCAGCGGTTTGCCAATTATACCAAAAAGTCTTTCAACATCTCTGGCAGGAGTCTTACTGAAATCCGGTTTTACTGTAGTAACTACAGGTTCTGCTTCCTGCTGAGTAGTAACTGTCTCTATATTTTCCGTATCAGAAGAGGCAGAGTCATCCACTTCACTCTCTTCCTGTTCCTCTTCGATAGGCTGGAATGGTGGTAATTTATCTTCCGAAAAATCCACATTCTTTCTGACATACTTTAAAACAAGTACGGCCACAACAATCAACAGAAATATCAAATCACTACTCACGGCGTTATATCTTATTGGTTATCAAGCCAGTTTTCTACATTCTTGCGAATACGTTCCTCGATATTTTCCGATTCAGCCTTTACAAAAGATTCACCGGTAATATGTTCGTAGAGTTCAATATATCTTTCTGATACGCTCTCTACGTACTCTTCAGTCATTTCTGGAACGGTCTGACCCTCTTTGCCCATGAAATCATGCTCAATAAGCCACTGACGTACAAACTCTTTTGAAAGCTGTTTCTGAGGTTCACCTTTTTCAAACTTCTCCTGATATCCATCTGCATAGAAGTAACGTGATGAATCCGGAGTGTGGATTTCATCTATCAGATAAATCTTACCATCACGCTTACCAAATTCGTACTTTGTATCAACAAGTATCAAACCTTTTGATGCAGCAATCTCAGTACCTCTCTGGAACAGAGCGCGTGTATATTTCTCCATCAGTTCATAATCTTCCTTGCTTACCAGTCCCTGAGCTATAATCTCCTCTTTTGAGATATTTTCATCATGACCTTCATCAGCCTTTGTAGTAGGGGTTACAAGAGGTTCTGCAAAACGCTCGTTTTCACGCATTCCCTCTGGAAGGATATTACCACAAAGATTACGGCAACCATCTTTATAATCGCGCCATGCTGAACCGGTAAGATAACCACGGATAATCATCTCAACGCGGAAACCTTCACACTTCAGACCAACTGTTACCATAGGATCCGGAGTAGCTAACTTCCAGTTTGGAACAATATCGGCAGTAGCATCCAAGAAACTGGCTGCAATCTGGTTCAAAACCTGTCCTTTAAAAGGAATACCTTTTGGTAGAATAACATCAAAAGCTGATATACGGTCTGTTGCAACCATAACCAACTTGTCATCTACATCATAAACATCACGTACCTTACCGTGATATACACTCTTCTGTCCTTTAAACTGATAATCAGTTCTTGTTAATGCCTTGCTCATCTTGTTTCTTATTTTCTTTTGTCTTTTTATTCTTCTGATCAAACTGTTCGTAAGCTTCAACTACTTTAGTAACAAGCTTATGGCGAACAATATCTCTCTTTGTCATTCTGATAATACTCAGTCCATCTATACCCTTAAGCACATCAAGAGCTTGTACAAGTCCCGATGTTTGGGTAGGGGGCAGGTCTATCTGAGTTAAATCGCCGGTCACTATCATCTTGGTATTCCAGCCCATTCTGGTTAAAAACATCTTGATCTGCTGTGGTGTGGTATTCTGAGCTTCGTCCAGAATTACTACAGCATCGTTCAGCGTTCTGCCACGCATAAATGCCAATGGAGCTATCTGAATGATGTTTAAATCCATATATTCCTTCAGTTTTCCAGTAGGAATCATGTCCTGCAGAGCATCATACAGAGGCTGCAGAAACGGATCTATCTTTTCTCGCATATCGCCAGGCAGGAAACCCAGCTTTTCGCCAGCTTCTACAGCAGGTCTGCACAAAACTATACGCTTAACCTCTTTATTCTTAAGTGCTCTGACAGCCAATGCAATAGCAGTATAGGTTTTACCTGAACCGGCAGGACCTATAGCAAAAATCATATCGTTTGTTGCATAGTCATCAACTATCTTCTTCTGATTTTCACTGCGTGGGATAATAGGACGTCCTGTAACTCCAAAAAGGATTACATTCGAACTCTTTTCACCCGATGGTTCCTGACCATTCACGATATCTACAATATTTTCCTCTTTAAGTGAATTGTATTCAGTACAATATCGTTCTAATTTATGCAGAGTAGTTTCAAATCGTGAAAGTTCAGCGTCGTCGCCCATAACTCTTATAACACTATCTCGTGCTACAATACGTAATTTAGGAAACAGAGCCTTAATTAGTTGCATATTAGAATTTCCTGCACCATAAAACAGCGCAGGATCTACATCTTCCAAAACAAAGTGCTTTTCTATCATATTGCAAAATTACTCAATAACTCCGGTTTACCTATATAAATAGTGTGGTAAGTTATTAACAACAATCTGTCTTAAACAAACAGGTGGCCCGCATTTGCAGCAAAAAGTTTAACTGCAACAGCCAACAGAATAATTCCAAAGAACTTTCTGAAGATATATATCAGACCCTTACCCAATTTTCTCTCTAACCAGTTTATCTGTTTCAGAACCATATAGATAAAGAGCACGTTTAATGCCAGTGCTATCATAATGTTGATTGTAGCATATTCCGCTTTTAGTGACAGCAGGGTTGTGAAGGAACCTGCGCCCACAATCAACGGGAATACCAATGGTACAATAGATGATACTCCTTCCGGGCTATCGTCATACTTAAAAATATGTATATCGAATATCATTTCAAATCCAATTGCCAGAATCACTATGGAACCTGCTACAGCAAATGATTGAATATCAACACCAAACAGAGCCAGTACACCATCACCCATAAAGTAAAACAGTACCAGAAGGAACCATGAAATGAGAGAAATTTTTTTGGACTGAATAGGTCCTGTCTTGTTCTTTATATCAATAATTACAGGAATTGAACCAATAATATCCAAAATAGCAAACAGAACGACGAACGCTCCAACTATCTCCTTTAAATCTATACCTAACATAACTCTTTAAATTAAACATTCAAAGGTAGCTCAAACTGATGAAATTTTAAACAAACTGACCTGTTTTTTTACCGGTCATCATAAAAAATTATTTGTTTCTCACACTAAGTTGAATTACTTTTGTGGCTGTTATGGAAAAGAGAACTTACGATTTTGAAAATATCCCATGCCGTTTTGGTACAAACTCCCTTAAATGGGATGGTCTGGAGAGTCGTTACGGCCATAGTGATTTGCTTTCCATGTGGATTGCAGACATGGATTTTTGTACTCCACAGTTTGTTATAGACGCATTGCACAACCGTCTGAATCATGCAGTTCTGGGCTATTCCATGCCTGGTAATGAATGGAGCACAGCAATAATTAACTGGCTGGAGAATCGCCACAATTGGAAGATAGAAAATGACTGGCTGGGATTTATTCCGGGAATTGTAAGAGGTATCGCATTCGTAATAAAGACATTCACAACTGCACATGACAAGGTGATGGTTATGTCGCCCGTATATCATCCGTTCTTTCATGTAGCAGAAGATAACGGACGCCAGCCTGAATATTGTCCGTTGATAATCAGGGACGAACAGTACTACATAGATTTTAATCTGTTTGAAGAGAGAGTGAAGAACTGTAAGGTCTTTATCCTGAGCAATCCACACAATCCGGGTGGTCGTGTATGGACTAAAGAGGAACTCCAGCAGATGGCATCTATCTGCCACAAATACAATGTGATAGTTATTTCTGATGAAATACACGCAGACCTTACATTAAAGCCATACAAACACCATCCTTTTGCCACAGTCAGCAAAGAGGCAGCAGAATGTAGTATAACATTCATGTCGCCAAGCAAGGCTTTCAATACACCCGGCATAATTTCATCATACAGTATAGTATCCAATGACGAATTACGTGAAAAGTTCTACAATTACATGACTGCCAGCGAATATAACCAGGGAAACCTGTTTGCATATATAGTGCCGGCAACAGCATATTCAGAACTTGGTACAGACTGGCTGGAGCAGGTTTGCAGTTATATATCTGACAATATCGATTTTGTTGAAAATTTTCTTACAAATGAATTGCCACTGCTGGATATGATTCGTCCGCAGGCATCATTTCTTATTTTCCTTGACTGCAGAAAATTAGGATTGTCACAGCCTGAACTTGAAAAGCTATTCATAGAAAAAGCCGGACTAGCACTTAATACAGGAACTATGTTTGGTCCGGAAGGAGAAGGCTTTATGCGTATGAATATAGCAACCTCCAGAACAACCATTAAAGAGGCCCTGGAGAGAATCAAAAAGGCTATAGAGTAGGATGTTAATCGTTTAACAAGTCAGGACGCAATCTCTTGGTACGTTCCAATGACTGTTGAAATTCCCATTCACTGATTTTTGCCTGGTTTCCGGATAACAATATTTCCGGAACCTTCCAACCATTGTAATCTGCAGGTCGGGTATATACCGGTGGAGCCAGCAGATTATCCTGAAAACTATCTGACAAAGCAGACTGTTCATCGCTTAATACACCTGGAATTAATCTTACAACACTGTCAGCTATTACTGCAGCTGCCAGTTCACCACCTGTAAGTACATAATCACCTATACTTATTTCTCTTGTTATAAGATGTTCTCTGATTCTGTAATCTATCCCTTTATAGTGTCCGCACAGAATAATTACATTCTGCATCATTGACATCTCATTGGATATCTGCTGATTCAGAGTCTGACCATCCGGTGATGTATAGATAACCTCATCATAATCACGCTCAGCCTTCAATGCAGAAATCAGTCTGTCTATTGGTTCAATTTTCATTACCAGACCGGCACATCCACCAAACGGATAATCATCGGTCTTGCGATGCTTATCTGTGGTATAGTCTCTTATATCGTGCAAACGAATATCTGCCAGACCAGCCTTCTGGGCCCTGGCCATCATTGAACAATTAAAGAAGCCCTCCAGCATATCAGGGAAGACTGTTAGTATATCTATACGCATATTATACAATATTTATGTTTTCTGCCGCGAAGTTACTGCAAAGCTGTGGTAAATTAAAGCAGCTTAACCTAAAAATAGGGTATATTTATTAAAAAAAGAGTAACTTTGCACGTTAGATTTAATAGTATAAAATGGATAACAGGGAAAGAATATTAGAACTGCGTAAAAGTTTGCACAGGCACAACTATCTTTACTATGTAAAGAATGCACCTGTTATTTCCGATTTTGAATTTGATGCCTTGATGCACGAATTGCAGGATCTTGAAATGTTCTATCCCGATATGTATGACAAGAACTCTCCTACACAACGTGTTGGAAGTGACATTTCAGAAAAAGGAGGTTTTGCTCAGGCTGAACATAAATATCCAATGCTTTCTTTGGATAACACCTATTCAGAAACAGAAGTACAGGACTTCTTTAATCGTGTATCTGAACTATTGAATGAACCTTTTGAAATATGTTGTGAACTTAAATATGATGGTCTGTCCATATCTCTGACATATCAGGATGGTCAGCTTACACAGGCTGTAACCAGAGGAGACGGAGTTCGTGGAGATATTGTAACAAACAATGTGAAGACAATCCGAACCATTCCTCTTATAATTGAAGGAGGAGAATGTTCATCAGAATTTGAGGTACGTGGTGAAATTCTTATGCCCTGGGCGTCATTTGAAACATTGAACCAAGAGCGTGCAAAGGAAGACGAACCACTATTTGCAAACCCCAGAAATGCGGCTTCAGGTACTCTGAAACTACAAAATTCAGCGGAAGTTGGCAGAAGAAAATTAGATGCATATCTCTACTATTTGCTGGGTGAAAACCTTCCATATGACGGACATTATGAAAATATGAAGTACCTGTCAAAGCTGGGATTCAAAACAACAGAACATATTAAAAAGTGCTCCTCGCTTGAAGAGGTTATGGAGTTTATAACCTACTGGGATACAGAAAGAAAGAATCTGCCTGTTGCAACAGATGGAGTTGTGTTAAAAGTAAATTCACTACGTCAACAGCGCAATTTAGGTTACAAAGCTAAATCACCACGTTGGGCAATTGCATACAAATTTCAGGCAGAAAAAGCTGTTACCAGATTATGCAGCGTATCATACCAGGTGGGAAGAACCGGCGCAATCACTCCGGTGGCCAATCTGGATCCTGTTCAATTGTCGGGGACTACTGTTAAACGTGCATCACTACACAATGCAGACATCATAGAGGGTATGGATTTGCATATTGGCGATATGGTTTATGTAGAGAAAGGTGGTGAAATCATACCAAAGATAACAGGAGTTGATTTAAGCTCCAGAACATTCATGATGGGCGATAAAGTGGATTTTGTGAAATATTGTCCTGAGTGTAAAACCAGACTTGTAAGATACGAAGGTGAAGCTGCCCACTATTGTCCGAACATAAACGAATGTGCGCCTCAAAGAAAGGGACGTATTGAGCATTTTGTAAGCAGAAAGGCAATGAATATTGATGGCATGGGGCCAGAAACAATAGACAGTTTCTTTAATGTAGGGCTTATAAATGACATTTCAGACCTGTACAGACTTAAGGTTAAGGACATTTGTCGTTTAGAACGCATGGGAATTAAATCTGCTGAAAATCTGATACATAGCATTGAGAAGTCCATACAAACACCGTTCGAAAGAGTGCTATTCGCACTGGGAATTCGCTTTGTAGGCGAAGTAGCTGCCAAAAAGTTGGCAAGAGCCTTTAAGAATATAGACAATCTGATGTCGGCTACTATGGATCAGCTTATCGAGGTGAATGAAATAGGCAATAAAATAGCTCAGAGTGTGATAGACTTCTTTGCAGAAGAGAAGAATAGGGTGCTGGTTGAAAAGTTAAGAGAAGTCGGATTGCAGTTTGCAACAGAAGAGTCAGATTCAGAGACTTCAAATAACAAGTTGGAGGGAAAAATCATAGTAATAAGCGGAGTATTTGAAAAACACTCCCGTGATGAATATAAGGCAATAATAGAAAACTGTGGTGGCAAAAATTCCGGCAGCATATCGTCCAAAACCAGCTTTATTCTGGCAGGAGACAATATGGGACCATCCAAAAGAGAGAAGGCCGAATCGCTCGGAGTACCATTGATAAGCGAAGATGAGTTTTTGAAAATGATTGAATAACAATAAAATAGTATAGATATAATGAACAATGACAACCCTTTTATGGGATTAGGTGTAGCATTAGTCACACCATTTACAACAGATGGTCAGATTGACTGGAATAAGCTGGCCGAACTTATTGAGTTTCAGATTTCAAATGGAACAGATTATCTCTGTATTCTGGGTACAACTGCAGAAACTCCTACATTGACAGACGATGAAAAACTTCAGGTTGTAAAAACTGCCATAAAGCAGATAAATGGCAGGATACCTATTATGGTAGGTTGCAGTTCCAACAATACAGCAACTGTCCTGTCCCAAATAAAACAGTTTGAAATTGAAGGTGTAGATGGCATACTAACAGCTGTACCTTACTATAATAAACCATCACAAGAAGGTATATATCAACATTTTAAAGCAATTGCTGAAAGTTGTACAAAACCAATAATACTGTATAATGTACCTGGCAGAACAGGTGTTAATATGACAGCAGCCACTACTCTGAGAATTGCCAACGAATTTAAGCATGTAATTGCTGTTAAAGAGGCATCAGGCAATCTTGAACAGTTCAAAGAGATAGTAGCAGGAAGCCCAGAGCATTTTAAAGTTATTTCAGGCGATGACGGATTGGCATTCGATGCTATGCAGAGTGGTGTAATTGGAGTTATCTCAGTTATAGGTAACGTTATACCTAAAACATTCAGCAGCATGATTCACTATCTGCAAAATGGCGAAACAGAAAAAGCTGCAACCATACATGAACAACTTAAACCATTGTATTCACTTCTATTTACAGAAGGAAACCCTCCGGGAGTAAAAGACCTGATGGCTTCAAGAGGTATGATAAACAATGTATTAAGATTGCCGTTGGTCCCTGTTAGCGAACAGACACACAATCAGACTGTAAAAGCCTTTGAAAACATAGAAATATGATTAACAAAAAGCTGATATACACAGTATTAAGCATCATCCTTTTGTCTTTCACTTCATGTTTTAACAAAGGTCAACAGCAGGCGAATAGTGAATTGACTGACACGCTGCAAACAGTAGAGCCCAACATTAAATGGGGTATAAATATAGATGACTATCAGGTTATAGACAGTGTAATTGGCAAAAACGAACTGCTATCCACCATTTTATACAGACATGGAGTGGGAGGTGCCGCCATTAACGAAGTAGAGAAAAAGTCATTGGAAACATACAGCGTCAGGAAGCTAAGAGCCGGAAAGCCTTATCATATTCTAAAGACAAAGAACGATTCCATACCAGTGGCTGAATACTTTGTATATAATATAAACGCCATAGAATATGCAGTTTATAAGCTGACTGATTCTATATATACCTATTTAGGTGAAATACCAACAGATACTGTTACAAACACAATATCAGGTAGTATAGAGTCTTCATTATGGAATGCCATGATAGGTAGCGGAGCCGACCCTGAACTGGCCGGTAAGTTGTCTGATATCTATTCATGGACAATAGACTTCTTTGGAATACAACAGAAAGATTCATTCTATGTCTATTATCAGGAGATCTATGCAGACACCAGCAGAGTTGGTATTGCAAACGTATTGGCATCAAATTTTATAACGGGTGGTAAAGATCACTATGCATTCTACTATACATACAGAGATGAACGTGGTGAATATTTTGATGAAAACGGTGTAAGCCTGCGCAGAGCATTCCTAAAAGCTCCGCTTCAATACAGCAGAATAAGTTCCAAGTTTTCAAATGCAAGAAGACATCCTATAACAAAGGTGGTAAGACCACACCACGGTGTAGATTACGCAGCACCATCTGGTACACCTGTTCATTCTGTAGGCGATGGCACTGTCATAGGTAAAGGATGGGATTCTAAAGGTGGTGGAAACTATGTCCGCATTAAACACAATGCAACATATACCACTCTTTACATGCATCTGAAAGGTTTTGCAGATGGAATTAAACAAGGTGCCAGAGTCAAACAGGGACAGACCATTGGTTACGTAGGTTCTACTGGTTCCTCAACAGGCCCACACCTGGACTATCGTGTATATAAGAACGGTACAGCTATTAATCCTTTAAGCATGGATTTACCAGCTGTTGATCCTATTGCAAAAGAAGATATGCCGGCATATTTGAATAGTGTAAAGGAGAACATGAAGAAGATTGGCCTAGAAGTTCCTGATGTTTTTGTTACAAACGACACAATTGCATCAAAAAATTGATCTTTTTTTGAAAAAAAAGCGCTTCAGAACTTGTTAAATCAAAAAAAAGCACTACCTTTGCATCGCTTTTGAAGGGGTTCCGTAGCTCAACTGAATAGAGCATCTGACTACGGATCAGAAGGTTACAGGTTTGAATCCTGTCGGAATCACTAAAAAACCTTGCTACAGAATATGCAGCAAGGTTTTTTCTTTTATATAAATTCGTTGAATTTAATCGAAGAATCGCTCGTTAAACATCAGCAATCCTATAGTTATACCGAATATGCTTGAATGGTTATCTGAAGAACAGAAATTGTAAAAAGCATTACAATTTATCTTACCATACTGAGCTACCAGTGATATTTCACTCATAAACTGTAATTGAGTAAATGGATCGCCTATATACGCTTTGCCATTATCATTCATTATAGGATATATTGGCAAGAATGCATATACTTCACCTCTTAAATGAAGAATGTTGTTTATAATATATATAGGTTTTAATCCTGCAGCCAGATATGCATTTGATCTAAATGATGGATCAAACATAAGTTTACTGTTTACTGTAGGTTCAAAATGTCCCGCTTGCATAATGCTGGCCATATAGTTATTAGATAAGTTTCTGGTAGAATAATATGCCGTTAGGTAATGTCCTAAAACAACATTTGTAGAGAGGTTGTTATATACATCAATCGCACCAGATAGCTGTAGCCATGATTGAGGTGTAGCTTCCCACTCTTCACTAACCTTATTATGCGGCATAAACAATTCACTTTCGGTGCACATCTGTGCCACCAATGTCTCTGAATGTCCCGATGTGGGGTATTGCAATGTATTAAAAGTGTTGCCGGTAAATTTCAGTGAAGCACCAAATATATTATGTCTGGTAGCGTCATGATTGAACCTGCTGAAATCTATATTGCTGTTCTGTGTATAATAATCCTTATGATGAACCACTCCCAATGATAACACCATTTTATGAGAGTTTCTGAATGGACGTGACATTTTTAATTTCGCAAAATATTCTACCTCTTTGTTTAGGGCCGGGTTCAAATCGCCCTTAAAGATATAATTAGAACGGAAATAGTTAATGTTATTATATGCAAGCTGAGCCTGAAATGAGATAGGAACTTTAATAGGCAATTCTATCTGGGTTGTTAACTGCGCATTATTGTATGCCTTACCTATTTGTCCCTCTAACAGATACTTTACAGATTGCAACCCCAGTTTATTATACGAGATAGAGCCATATAACTGACTGGTATAACTGGTAGAAAGTGCACCTCCTATATTAATGGTAGGATTATCGTTTATATTGACATCCAGATTAAGAGTATATGTGGAATCACTCTTATTAAATTCCGTCTTAGGGATTATCTCTCTTATAACATCATCAGACAACAGATTAAAATAACCACGTTTCAACTGCTCATAATCAAATTCTTCTCCTTGTTCCAATCTGAATCCTCTCTTGATGTATTCACTCTGTTCGCTGTTTCTTGTGCCAAAAACGTTAATTTTCTTGAATCGTATTTTTGGCATAATGTCTTTAAATTCAGCACGTTCGGCTTGCAACTGTAAAGTGTCTTTTCTAGCGGTTAAACGTCCCTTGATTGAATCTATCATTTCGATGGTTGTATTATAACCCAGCGAATAGACTTCATCGTATCTGTGGAAATCCAAGAGTGCTATATGTTCCAATTTCAGTTCAATCTTAACACCAGCCTCTTCAGGCAGATCATAATTACTTTTTTGCATTATCATGCTACGTAACTGACCAAGCATGTCATAGTCGGCAGGTATAGGCTCGTTACCGGAAACATTACATCCAATTACAAAATCCGGATTGAATTCATCTCTCATAACATCGTATGGAAAGTTATCATAGATACCACCGTCAAAAGCAAGCAATGAATCAATCTTTATGGGTTTGAAAACCAAAGGAAATGACATTGATGCTCTGACTGCATCACCCAAATCGCCTTTACTTAAAATGATGCTTTTCTTGTTATATACATCCGATGCTACCGCTCTGAAAGGTACAAACAGACTATCGAAATTGTTGTTACAGGCAGCTGTTCCTGCAGAATATATATCGACAAATGCCAGATTCATCTGGGTCGGATTAACCAAACTGTTTGCTGTAGAGCGGGCAACAACCATTGAATCCAATGTGACAAGTTCTATTTGGGCCAAAGAAGGGTTGGGTTCAGGCTGTTTGTAATAAAACTGATAACCTGCTTCAAGTTTTCCTGTGTACCAGCGATTAAAGTCATCAGATTGAATAAGTTCTTCCATCTCTTCCGGCGAATAGCCCATTGCATAGAGAGATCCAATTACTGCACCTATTGAAGTTCCTGTTATATAATCAATAGGTATGTTATTCTCTTCCAGCGCTTTAATAACACCAATATGCGCAATACCCTTAGCACCGCCACCACTAAGCACCAGTCCAACTTTTTCGCCAAAACAGAACTGAATTGACAAAAACATTACGCACAAATATGTCATTAACCTTTTCATGTCTATAAAAGTAGTGCAAAAAAAAGCACCATACAACTATATGGCGCTTTTTTCAATATTTTTATCGTGATTTAAATCAGTTCAACACTTCTCTTGATGAATGAATTAAGAGCCTCGCCTTTAAGCATTCCATTCTGAAGAAGGGCCAAATCTATCAATTCATGAACCACCTTATTACCAGTTGCATAATCGGAATAGATAGCTTTTATAGCATCTTCCTTTTCAGCAATCTGCTTTTCTACATCAGTCAGTTCACTCTTTTCTGATTCAGGAATATCCTCCTCTTTTTTACCCTCCTTGGCCTTCCTGAGTTCTGCAGCACGCGCCTGCAAAGCATCCAGATCATCTGACAATGGCTTAACCTTGTCATTACATGCAGCTCCGGCTTCGTCCATAACTCGTTTTACAAGTTTATGATCCTGATTAACTATAACAGACATCATATCAGGCAGTTCACCATAGAATCCCATACCAGATTGTATGGTTGCCATCTCTTTCATTCTGCGCATATACTCGCTGCGGGCAATCATTATAGGCAAAGCATTTTCACCCATTGGCTGTACATTAACATTGAAATCCACCTTTTCCAATTTTGGCATCTGGCTGTTAAATACGGTTGTAACCATATTCTCCAATGAATATTCCAATGCGACTGCAGCACTATCTTTTTTAACAATCAGTTTATCTACAGAATCGCTGTCAACACGCATAAAACGGATATTGTTTCCAAGCTTCTGCTCCAGCATACCAACTACAGCCACATCCAGGTTATTATCCATCAGAAGTACGTTATAACCCTTTGATACTGCGCTCTCTATATATCCAAACTGTTCATCCTTGTCATTGGCATACAGATAGATAATATTGCCATTCTTATCGGTCTGATTTGTCTCTATAAGTTTCTTGTACTCTTCGAATGTAAAATACTTGCCATCAGTATCTTTAAAGAGTGCAATCTTCTCTATCTTACCATAGAAATCCTCTTCTGTCAGCATTCCATAGTTAATGAACAGCTTAACGTCATCCCATTTCTCTTCAAATTCAGAACGATTGTTCTTAAAGATTGATGTCAGTCTGTCTGCAACCTTCTTGGTTATGTAACCTGAAATCTTCTTTACGTTTGAATCGCTCTGCAAATAAGAACGGGATACATTCAGAGGAATATCCGGTGAATCAATCACACCATGAAGCAGAGTCATAAAATCGGGAACAATACCCTCTACAGAATCTGTTACATATACCTGATTACAGAAAAGCTGAATTTTATTCTTCTGCAGATCCAGGTTGCTCTTTATCTTAGGGAAATAGAGAATACCTGTCAAATTAAACGGATAATCCACATTCAAATGTATCCAGAAGAGTGGTTCATCCGACATTGGATATAGTTCTCTGTAGAAATTCTTATAGTCTTCGTCCTTCAGTTCAGATGGAGTCTTTGTCCAGAGTGGTTCCACATTGTTGATGATGTTATCCTGATCTGTTTCCACATTCTTACCATCTTTCCACTCTTTTTTCTTGCCACAAGCTATTGGTACAGGCAGGAAACGACAATATTTCTTAAGCAATCCCTCTATCTTGTTTTCATCAAGGAACTCCTTACAATCATCGTCAATGTACATTATGATATCTGTACCACGCTGTTCCTTTTCAACCTCTTTGATTGTAAATTCAGGTGAACCGTCACAACTCCATTTAATAGCCTGAGATCCCTCCTTATATGATTTTGTTATGATTTCCACCTTGCTTGATACCATAAATGCAGAATAGAAACCAAGACCAAAATGACCTATAATGGTATTTGCATCGTCCTTGTATTTTTCCAGAAAGTCGTTGGCACCTGAGAAGGCTATCTGATTGATATACTTATCAATCTCTTCAGATGTCATACCAATACCATTGTCGCTTACTGTAATTGTTTTCTTATCAACCTTTACACGTACTGTAGTATCGCCAATTTCACCTTTAAATTCACCCTTGGAAGCTAAAGTTCTAAGTTTCTGTGTTGCATCTACTGCGTTTGATACTATTTCACGAAGAAAAATTTCGTGATCACTGTACAGAAACTTTTTGATAACCGGAAAAATATTTTCGGTTGTTACTCCAATTGTACCTTTCTGTTTCATATCTCTTTGTTTATCAATTTATAATCTTTTCTCAATTTTTATATTCACATCCTTACCATCATTGCATGAAACAATTATGGTATCGCCCAGACTGCATTCTTCCTCAATCAGCATCTCTGACAATTTGTCTTCCAGATATGTCTGTATGGCACGTTTTAACGGACGAGCACCATACTCTGTACTATAACCCTTATCAGAGAGGAATGAATAAACCTGAGGATCCAGTTGTAGTACATATCCCAAATCTGTAACCCTGTTTTTAAGTTTGTCAACTTCCAGTGTAACAATATCAGAAATAGCCTCTTTGCTCAACTGATGGAATGTAATTATCTCGTCTATTCTGTTTATGAACTCAGGCGCAAACGATTTGTTCAATGCCTTTCTTATAAGCTCCTGAGCCAGTTCTTCTTGAGCAGCATCTGTTGTACTGAAGCCAACGCCTCTGCCAAAATCCTTAACCTGACGTGAACCTATATTGGAGGTCATTATTATAATGGTGTTACGGAAATCCACAGTTCTGCCATCGCTGTCTGTCAATCTGCCTTCATCCATTACCTGGAGCAACAGATTGAATACGTCCTGATGTGCCTTCTCAATTTCATCCAGAAGGACAATAGAGTAGGGCTTTCTGCGAACCTTTTCGGTTAACTGACCACCATTTTCATATCCCACATATCCCGGAGGCGCACCTACCAGACGCGATACTGTAAATTTCTCCATAAACTCACTCATATCAATACGTATCAAGGCATCCGAACTGCCAAACATCTGTTCCGCAAGCTCTTTTGCCAAGAGAGTCTTGCCAACTCCGGTAGGGCCAAGGAATAGGAATGTACCTATTGGCTTGTTCGGATTTTTCAACCCAACCCTGCTTCTGCGAATAGCTTTGGCTACCATTTCCACAGCCTGTTGCTGAGCTATAACTTTTTTGTTAAGTACTGTGGCCAGTCCCTTGATTCTCATGCCCTCTTCCTGAGCCATTTTTTGTACAGGCACACCACTTATCATGGATACAACATTCGCTATATTTTCAGCCGTAACCACCTCTCTCTGCTCTTTCAGAGTCTCTTCCCAGCCCTTCTTAAGCTGTTCAAGCTGTACCTCCAGGTTCTTTTCTGAATCTCTGTATTTTGCTGCCAGTTCAAAATCCTGACGCATTACCGCATCATTCTTTCCCTTACGAGCTTCGTCAATCAGCTTTTCCTGATCTTCAATCTCCTTAGGTACAGACATATTGAACAGATGTGTACGTGCACCTGCTTCATCCATCACATCGATAGCCTTATCCGGGAAACTTCTGTCTGAAATATATCTGTCAGATAGTTTGACACAGGCAATTATGGCATCATCTGAATATGTAACATTATGATGATCTTCATAATAGCTCTTGATGTTTTGCAGGATGGCGATAGTCTCTTCTGTGGATGTAGGTTCAACTAGAACCTTCTGGAATCTACGTTCAAGGGCACCATCTTTCTCTATGGTTTTGCGATATTCATCAACAGTGGTTGCACCTATGCACTGAAATTCACCGCGCGACAGGGCAGGCTTCAACATATTTGCAGCGTCCATTGAACCTGGAGCAGATCCTGCACCAATAATAGTATGAACCTCATCAATAAATATTATAATGTCAGGATTTTTCTTTAATTCCTGCATTATGGAGCGCAATCTCTCTTCAAACTGTCCGCGATATTTTGTGCCGGCTACCACCGCTGCCATATCAAGAGAAAGCAGACGCTTTCCGAACAACACTCTGGAGACTTTTCTCTCTATTATACGTTGTGCCAGTCCCTCTACAATAGCCGATTTACCAACGCCTGGTTCACCTATCAGTATCGGGTTATTCTTCTTTCTGCGGCTTAATATCTGAGCAAGACGCTCAATCTCTTTTTCGCGTCCTATTACAGGATCCAGTTTACCCTCTTCGGCAGCCAATGTAAGGTCAGTTGTAAATGAATCCAGAACTGGAGTGTTTGTGCCGGAACTACCTTTTGCTTTTTTGGTTTTCTGTGATTCCTGACGCATGTTTGAACTATCAGAAACTGACATCAGTCCATCATCATCATCTTCCTCATCACCATTATTGTCATAGTTCTGTTCTATGCCATTATTAACGTCGTCGTCAACAGAAAGTTCGCCAACAACTCGTTTGTAATCAACATTATATTGCTGTAATAATGAAGCTACACTATTTGAGTTTTCTCTGGTAATTGCCAGTAACAGATGTTCAGGAGCAACCTCATCATGTTTGTGCAGTCTTGCCTCCAGCATACTGATTCTAATTATCCTGTTTACCACAGATGAAAGAGTTATATCATCTATTGTTACATTCGCATTTTCCACATTCAATGATTCCAGTTGTTGCTTAAGCAAACTCAGGTCTATCTGCATTCCTGATAGCATTTCAACAGCTTTGTTATTTCTATCACGAAGGATTGCAAGCATAAGATCTTCCGGCATCACCATAGAGTGATGCAGGCGTTCTGCTTCCTCCTTACAGAGTATCAGAATGGCATTTACACGTTCCGATAATTTTCTATCCATATTAATCGCATTATATAATCACAATACATATATGCAAAAGCTGTGCCACAAAATTAAGGTGACATAAAGTCTTAAATTGATTATACAAATTTAACTCTTCACCTTATCAAAAAATGCGCGCGCGCGAGTTGTTTATTTAAATAAAATAGAGTACCTTTGTGTGCTATTTGTATAACAAAATACACTAACAGCGGTATTCTAACAAAATATTTAAAAAATTGGAACAGGATAGAATTATTAAGGTGAACATTGAGGAGGAGATGAAATCCTCTTATATAGATTATTCAATGTCTGTGATTGTAGCTCGTGCCTTGCCTGATGCAAGAGACGGTCTAAAACCTGTACATAGAAGAATTCTCTATAGTATGATGCGTGATGGTAACACTTCCGATAAAGCTTATCGCAAATCGGCACGTACCGTAGGTGATGTATTGGGACATTTCCATCCTCATGGCGATTCATCTGTATATGGAGCATTGGTACGTCTTGCTCAGGATTGGGTAATGAGATATCCATTGGTTGATGGTCAGGGTAACTTTGGTTCAATAGACGGTGATAGTCCTGCAGCTATGCGTTACACTGAGGTAAGACTCAGAAAGATTGGTGAAGATATGATGCAGGATATCTACAAACACACTGTAGATTTTGTACCAAACTATGATAACAAAGAAGAAGAACCTACCATTCTTCCAACATGTCTGCCGAATCTGCTGATCAATGGTTCATCAGGTATTGCAGTAGGTATGGCTACAAATATGCCTCCTCATAATATATCAGAGGTACTGGACGGTTGTATTGCAATGGTTGACAATCCGGATATCACTGTAGATGAACTGATGCAGTACGTAAAAGCTCCTGATTTCCCTACAGGTGGTTTTATCTATGGAATGAGCGGAGTACGCGAAGCATATGAAACCGGTAGAGGACGTGTTATAATGCGTGCTCGTACAGAGATTGAGGCTGGTCCACAACATGAAAAGATAGTTGTTACAGAAATACCATATAATGTTAATAAGGCGGAACTGATTAAGTTTATTGCAGATCTTGTAGCTGATAAGCGTATAGAGGGTATCAGCAATGTAAACGACGAATCAGACCGCGAAGGTATGCGTATAGTCATCGATATAAAGAAGGATGCCAATGCAAATGTGGTATTGAACAAACTCTTCAAGATGACACAGTTACAGTCTTCATTCGGCGTAAACAACATTGCACTGGTAAAGGGCAGACCAAAATGTCTGAATCTGCGCGAATTGATAAAGTGCTTTGTGGATCATCGTCATGAAGTTGTAATACGCAGAACAAAACACGATCTGGAAGAGGCAAAGAAACGCGCACATATACTTGAAGGTCTGATCATTGCTTCAGATAACATAGACGAAGTAATCAGAATCATCAAGACAGCAAAATCTCCAGCGGATGCTATACAGGGCCTGATGGACAGATTCACACTTGATGAAATCCAGGCTAAAGCTATTGTTGAAATGAGATTGCGTCAGCTTACAGCTCTTATGCAGGATCAGTTGCATAACGAATACAATGAGTTGATGGCTAAGATTGATTATCTGCAGAGCATTCTTGACGATCCTGAAAAGTGTAAGGAGGTTATCAAGGATGAATTACAGACTGTCAAGGATAAATATGGTGACGAAAGAAAGACAGAGATAGTACTGGCATCAGAAGAGTTCAATCCGG
Source organism: Bacteroidaceae bacterium (assembly GCA_017647575.1). Taxonomy (GTDB): domain Bacteria; phylum Bacteroidota; class Bacteroidia; order Bacteroidales; family Bacteroidaceae; genus Colenecus. Next base: position 31,848 of record JAGCKJ010000159.1, read on the forward strand.
AAGACTTCTATGCTGATGAACCAATGATTATAACAATTTCACATCTTGGTTATATCAAACGTACTCCTCTTACAGAATACAGATTGCAGAGTAGGGGTGGAGTAGGCTCCAAGGGTAGCAGTAAACGTGAAGAAGACTTCATAGAGCATATCTTCACAGCTTCTATGCATAACTACATACTCTTCTTCACAGAGAAGGGACGTTGTTACTGGCTGAAGGTTTATGATATACCGGAAGGTGCAAAGAGTTCAAAGGGACGTGCTATTCAGAACATTCTGAATATAGAATCGGACAATAGAATTACTGCATCTATCACAATTAAGTCATTGAATGACAAGGAGTTTATTCAGTCACACAGCTTGATTTTCTGTACAGAAAGAGGTACTATCAAGAAGACTTCATTGGAAGACTATTCAAGACCACGTCAGAATGGTATCAACGCTATCAATCTGGTAGAAGGCGACAGGGTAGTGGCAGTCAGATTAACAAACGGTGAAAACGAAATTCTGGTAGCAAACAGCAATGGCCGTGCTATCCGATTCAACGAAGGCACTGTACGCAACATGGGAAGAAATGCAACCGGTGTACGCGCTATTACTTTGGATGACGATGGTCAGGATCATGTAGTAGGTATGATTGCTATTGAAAATCCGGAAGAAGAGACTGTTATGATTGTTTCTGAATACGGTTACGGAAAACGTTCAGATATTGAAGATTACAGAATTACCAACCGTGGTGGTAAGGGTGTCAAGACTATACAGATTACAGAAAAAACAGGTAAGCTGATTTCAATACAGTCTGTTACTGACGATAATGACCTGATGATTATCAATAAGAGTGGTATAACACTGCGTCTTGACGTATCTACAATACGTGTAATGGGACGTGCAACTCAGGGAGTAAGATTGATTAATCTTGAGAAACGTGGTGACCAGATAGCCTCAATATGCAAGGTTAATAGTGAACCGGAAGTTTCTGAAGAAGAGACAGCAAGTGAAAATGTAGAGAGTGTAGAGAACGGAAATAATTAATTAACAACAAAATAACAAATCAAAATGAAAAAGATTTTATTTATGTTTGTTGCAGCTATCAGTATGGTTGCAACAGTAAATGCCCAGGGATTATCTGAAAAAGAGATAAAGAAGGCAACAAAGGCTGCTCAGAAGGAAGTAAGAAGCGCCAAGGATCAGTTAGCTGACAATGGCAATTTGAACACTGCTCGTAACATCATTGACAAGAGCATGAAGAACGAATATGTTAAGGATTGGGCTGAAACCTGGAGCGTTGCTGCTGATGTTTATTTCAAACTTTACACAAACGAAAACATCAAGTCTTACAGCAGTTCTAAATATGATACAGTTGCAATGTACAACTATCTGACACAGTGGTATGATTATGTGTTAATCTGTGACTCACTACAGCAGATACCTAATGCAAAGGGTAAGACAAGCACTGCATGTCGTGATTCTCATGGTTATGAAATGTACAGAAGCCATAGCAACCTTATCAACGGTGGTATTTTCTACTTCAACAACCGCAAGGATTATGCTAAGGCATATGAATTGTTTGATAAGTACTATAAGATTTCAGAGACAGACATCATGGAACAGTATCTTGCAAACGACACAAACTTTGCAAAATATGCTGTAGAATTTGCATACTTCCCAACATTGGCTGCAAACAACATGCAGGACTACAAGAAAGTTCTGAAGTATGTTGATAAGGCTATTGAAGATCCAGAATATGGTCCATCATGTCAGAGAATCAAGGCTGAAGCATACGAAAACATGAAGGATACTGTTAACTGGATTTCAAATCTGATGACAGGTATTGTAAAGTTCCCAAAAGACGAGTATTTCTACACAAAGATTATCATGTATTACAACGATACTGAGAAGTGGGAAGAACTTGAATCATTTGTTACAGATATGATTGCACAGGATCCTGAGAAGGCATATAACTACTTCGTAGTAGGTGTATTGAAACAGCAGCAGAAGAACTATGAAGAAGCAGCTGCACAATATGAAATTGCTATCCAAAAAGATCCTGAACTTTCTGATGCATACATTAACCTGGGTCTTTGCTATATGTTTATTGCAAGTGAATATGTAGATGCAAATTCAAATATAAACTACAGATCTGCTGCATATAAGAAGGTTCTTGAAACAGAAAAACAGTACTACGAAAAAGCACTTCCAATGTTTGAAAAAGTTAGAGAACTTCTGCCAAACGATGTTAGCAAATGGGGACAGCAGCTCTATTCAATTTACTACAAGCTCAACATGAGCAAGGAAGTAAGCAAAATGGAGACAATCCTTAAGGCTGAAGGAATGCTTTAATAAAATTCCATATCATATTACAATTAGAGAGTCCGGGTTTTATAGGCCCGGACTCTCTAAATTTTTCACCATATTAATATTTAGAATGTAGTTTTATTTACCTTATATATATAAGGAGAGAGGACTCCTTTTGGGAGCCCTCTATATCCTATTTAACATAATAGTTATTATGTGAAAAATCTGAATTATTTATTTTTCTCTTCTTCAAGGATCTGTAAAGCTCTGTCTAACACAGTTGTATCATCTAAAACAACAGCACCACCGTTTGGACCTGCTTCAATATGGAAACCTACTGATGAACCACTATTATAATCTGTACCGCCAAAGAAATTTCTTACAGTTTCTACATCCAGACCAAGTTCGTCTGCAATTCTGTGCATACTGCCTTCTGGTAAAGAAGCTTTAATCTGGCGAAGTTCATTAAAGGTTATTAATCTGCTCATAATCGTATAATTTTAAATGTTAGTAATATTATTAATTTTAAATTCTCTCATTCATTACATTGGTTTAACTCCCTGCATAATCAAAGCTATAAGTAAGATTAGCAGATATGTACTATATAAAACTACCATAAAAACCGAAATATCTTTTCTAAGATATCCTGAACTTGTATATAGTTCTGATTCTCTATGGCTATATCTGTAGCCCTTTCTGGTTAAAGTTGAATATAACAGGAACATTAAAAGAGCTACAACAATTCCAGCAACTGTTCCTGCCAGTATATCACCTACATAATGTACACCTAAATAGGTTCTTGTCAATATATTAAGTGTAGCCCAAGCCATTAACGATATTGTAAGATGCTTGTTTTTTACAAGCATTGAAATAAACGTTGCTATACCGAATGAATTGGCTGCATGGCCAGAAAAGAAACCGTATTTACCTCCACGATAACCATTTACAGTGTCAATCAGATGCAAAACATCGTAATCTCTTGTAGGTCTGTAACGTTCAAACAGAGGCTTAAAGACAGATGATGACAACTGGTCACAAATAACAATTGTAAGCCCTATAAATAACAGGACAAGCAATAATTGTTCTCGTCTGGTGTTTCTGATTATAAGAAAAAGAAGTGCAATGGCTGCTGGTAACCAGATATAAATTGTGGTATACAGATGAACGGCTCCATCCCAGAATAGAGATTCACTGCCGTTTAACGACAGTGTCGCTGAAAGGTCTGTCTCGTTTAGAGCCGAATTTATATCCATTACATAATACCTTATTAATTAAATTACTTCCATTACCTCAGTCTGTACCCAACCTTTATTACCATCTTCAAGTTCTATCTCAACCCACTCTTTCATTGAATTGTCCAGAACCTTTACTTTTCGTCCTTCATGAATGATAAAAAGATCGGTACCACTCTCACTCGGAGTACTTTTAACTGTAACACTTGGCTGCATTATTATTGCATGGTCACGGTTTTCCAGTTCACTCTTCTGTGTAGTAGCGAAGATAAAAGTAAAAATGGAAAAAACAAAACAAACGACGCCAAAATAGAAAGAAATTTTTCTAATTGTCATCTTTTTGCTCAAAATATAGGCAATAAAGGCTGCCATAGCCAAAACAAAGAGAAAAATAGTCAGAATACTCCAGCCCTGAATATCCATAACAGATACCAGACGTTTCATCCATGTAATTATAAAGAGTTCATTCACTATAGAAACCTTATCAACAATCTTTGTCCTGGCCAGTTCCAGGTTAAATTTCACATCAGCATCAGATGGATCAATCAGAAACGCTCTCTCATAGCACAAAATAGCCTTTGCAATTTCGTCCACTTTCATATAGGCATTACCCAGATTCATATACAAAGTGGCAGAAACTCCCTCAGTCTCCACTACTTTTGAATATATTTCGATAGCTGACATATAATCTGCATCAATATAAGCGCTGTCAGCTTTTGCCAACAATGCAGAGACAGATTCATTCTGAGCAGAAACTGAAACTGCAAAAACCGAACTCAACAATAAAAATATAGCAAATATCTTTTTCATAACTCTGATACCTTATTTAATAGTGTTCTCCATCTGACCAATTACATTCGCAGCCTCTTCATAGATTCGGTCCATACGTCCTGTATCATCTCCCGGAGCATATTTCGCAAACTCACAATCATCAAGAAGTCTGGTAGTCTGCCCTATCAGTTCATCGGTTACTCCCCTGCCCTTCAAGGCATTGCCTACATTATCTTTGGAAAGATTTGCAACAGGAATTACCAATTTATCGCCCAAATAACCCCACAGGGCACGTAACACTTCGTCATAGAACTGATCCTTATCATTATTGGCCATCAGTTTCTTGGCAACCTTCAATCGTCTTACAGCTGTAGAATTTGCCTTTTTTCTCTTTGTCTTTGCCATGTTTGCATTGTCGGCAATACTCTTTCTCGCAATGAAGATAACTGCAACCAGAGCCAGGAAAGGAATAATCAGACAAAGATAAAAACCAAACGATCCGAAGAACACTGCACTGGTATTTATAAGTTTCGGCGATGTTGTTCTGAACCTTACATCCTGACCAACAAAACGTAACTCCTCCTTGCTGACATATCCACCGACACCCACCTGAGAAGAGGCATCACTACCTGAACCTTTAGCCACATTCAGAACGTACTCATTGGTAGTCAAGGTCTTATAGCTACCTGATGTTGGATCAAAATACTGATACTCCAGAGCAGGAATCTTATATTCGCCGGCATATCTTGGAATTACCAGATATTCATAAACCTTGTTTCCTGTCTGTCTTCCATTCTTGATGGTATATTTATTATCCACCTTAGGATCATAAATATCAAAATCCTGAGGGAACTTTATTTCAGGGGTCTTTACCAGTTTAAGGTTACCTGTACCTGAAAGAACTACTTTAATAGTAACAGCCTCATTTGCAGTAAGTTCAGTAGTGCTAATTTCAGAACTTAATGAGAAATCACCTACACCACCGTAGAAATTGCTGCTCTTGCCTGCAGGAAGAGCTTCAACCTGAATAGTCTGCCTGTTGCTGACCAGTTCCTTCTTAATGTCAATGTATCTGCCGGCATTGAAAATGGCATCAAACATATCTGTTGCCTGTACCGGAATAGAAATTATACCCTCAAAGGTTGTTGCAGGTATCTCCAGTTCGCCAGACTGCTGTGGAAACAGCACATACTGGCTCCACAAAAGAGTCTTATAGTTTCTGCCATTATAGTGTTCCAGCTGAAACTCTTTCTGACGTGGAAGTTCCACCTCCTGAACATGAAAGTTCTTCAGATCCGGCATATTAGTAGTCAGGTTTGTCAGATTCAGGGATGTACTTACATAAACTTTATATGTAAGAAGCAAAGCCTCCTGTTCATAAACCTTCTTTTTATCTACAGTAGCCAGCATAAACAGATCGTCGGCTCCTATTGAAGACGGACTTGAACTATGTGCTGAACCATATCCACTACTCTGTTGTGACTGCTGCTGTCCGCTTGAAGTGTTCTTGTCAGGTGGCAACACATTAATAGTTTTGCTTACAGACTGAACTGTCTTGTTATCTACCACTACACTGGCAGGTTTAATTGTAAATTCTCCCTCCTCTTCTGCTATCAAAACGTATGTATAGGTAATTGATGAAGAAGATGTTCGCTGTCCGTTAATTATCTGCGTGCTACTTGATGTAGATGTACTTGGACCGCTCAGTTCTGTCAAACCTTCAAATTCCGGAGAGCGGAAGTTCTTGGCCTTATTGGTATTTACTGTAAACGAAACTCTGAATCTTTCGCCCTTAACAACTGCATTAGGTGCCTGAACTGTAAGAGTCGCCTCCTGAGAATATACACTCACTGCCACAAAAAGCAGCAATGAAAAAACAAACACCTTATTGTAATAACCTTTCAATCTATTCATATATCAATTACCAATCTTTATCTAATTCACCGCGAGGCTGTACCTGCATCTGTTTCATTACACGCTCCTGCAACTCTTTTTCATCCTGCATTGCAGCATCCAGCAACTGTTCTGCATTCTCTCTGGACATCTGCTCTTCATTTTGTTGCTGCTGTTGCTGTTGTTGGTGCTCCTGCTGCTGTTGTTCCTGTTCCTGTTCTTGTTGCTGTTCCTGCTGCTCCTGCTCCTGTTCATCCTGATTTTCCTGATTCTGCTGTTGCTCCTGCTGTTGTTTTAGCTGTTCAAGAGCATGAATCAGGTTATATCTGGTCTCATGATCGGCAGGATTATTGCGCAAAGCCTCCTTATAAGCAGCAATAGCATTCTCATAATCTCTGTTACTATGAAACAGAACACCTGCATTATGGTAGGTTTCAGCCAGTTTCGTTTTGCACTCCTGCAACTCCTTATCGGTAGTTTTACTATCCTGCATCAAGCGCTCCTTCTCTACTTCAAACAGTGTAGCAGCCTGCTGAAATTGCTTTAAAGCTTCCTGCCCCTTTTGCTGTTCTATATATGTGTTACCCAGGTTGAACATAGCCTCAGCCGATGAAGAATTCTTATCTATCGCCTTCAGATAATTTTCTTCAGCCTTAATAAAAAGACTATCTTCGTACAGGTTGTTTCCCTTACGAATATACTCTCTGTCAGTACGTTGTGCAAACAACGATACCGACAACCAAAGCATAGATATCAAAAGAACATATCGTTTCATTTCTCGTTTTCTGTATTGAACAATTTTACATTCTTCCATTTGGCATTCTTACTCTCTGAAATAAACAATTCCAATAAGAGCAATACCAAAGCCATCCAGGCTACTATCTGGAACTGTTCATCATAATCAGTGTAGATAGTTGTCTCTACATCGCTTTTTGCCAGTTTATCCAGTTCCTGCTTGAGTGCTTTTTCAGCAGCATTAGTGTTATCTACATAAAAATAGGCTCCATTACCTGCTGCGGCTAGCTCCCTGCACATCTCCTCATTCAGTTTGGTAACAACCACATTGCCATTCTTGTCTTTTCTGAATTCCCCCTTCTTGTCGCCGGGAATAGGAGAACCTGACGGTGAACCAACACCTAATACATATACCATATAACCCTTATCGGCAGCAGCCTTTACAGCTTCCACTGCACCATCTTCATGGTTTTCACCATCAGTAATAAGAATAATAGCCTTACCTACTCCGTCATTTGGAGTAAAACTTCTTGTAGCCAAATCTACAGCATCTTTAATATTTGTACCTTGACGTGCTATCAATGAAGGAGTTATACTATTCAGGAATACCTTTGCCGATATATAATCATTGGTTATTGGCAGCTGTACGTATGCATCACCTGCAAAAAGAATAAGACCCACCTTATCGTCCTTGAACTGATCAACCAGATTAGATACAATACGCTTTGATTTCTCCAGTCTGCTTGGCTGAACATCATCGGCCAACATAGAATTGGAAATATCCATTGCTATTATAGTCTCTATACCAGTTCTGGTTACAGTCTCCTGCTTTGATCCAAACTGAGGTCTGGCAATAACAAAACATGCAAGAGCATATACACAGAACAGAAGCCAGAACTTCAGATTCTGTCTTAATAAAGAGCTCTCCGGCATTAAGAGTTCCACCAGTTCTTTGCTGCCATAGCTCTTAATACGCCTGTTCCTGATAACTCCGGACACAATATGCAGTGCTACCAATAACGGCAACACCAACAACAAATATAGATATTCAGGATGTGCAAATCTAAACATAACCCATTAAATTTTACATTAAGGAATAGTCCTTAAAATAGTCTGTTTCAATACTATAGAGATAAGCAAAGCTATAAGTAACACCCATGCAAAAGGTTCAAAAGCTTCATTATTTCTGCTAAACTCCTTAACCTGTAATTTTGTCTTCTCCAGCTTGTCAATCTCCTGGTAAATCTCCAGCAACTGACTATTGTTTTCAGCTCTGTAGTACAAACCATTTGTATTGATGGCAATCTCTCTCAACATCTCTTCGTCAATCTCAACCGGCACATTAACATACTGCACAGAACCACCGTATGTCTGCATAGGATAAGGCGCTGTACCATTAGTTCCCACACCTATGGTATAAACCCTTATGCCAAAAGTCTTTGCCATATCTGCAGCAGTCAAAGGCGATATCTCACCACTGTTATTTGAACCATCAGTCAAAAGAATAACAACCCTCGATTTAGCATTACTATCCTTCAATCTGCTTATGGCATTTGCCAGACCCATACCAATTGCAGTACCATCTTCTACTGCACCTGAAAGCACAATATCACTGCTGACACTATTAAACAGATTCAAAAGCATAGCATGGTCTATTGTCATAGGACATTGGGTATAAGCCTCACCGGCAAACACAGTCAAACCTACATTATCGTTAGGACGACCATTTATGAATTCGGCAGCAACACTCTTTGCAGCCTCAAGTCTGTTTGGTTTCAAATCTTCTGCCAGCATACTGGTAGAAATATCGACACACATCATAATGTCAATACCCTCTATCTCTGAGTTCTCCCATTTATCGGTAGTCTGAGGACGCGCCAGAATAAGCACAAGCATCACATATGATACCATCTTCAGTATAAAAGGTAGATGTACCAGATAATACTTGTAGCTTTTTGGAACACCCTTATAGATATCAGTAGTAGGTACACTAAGCAAAGGAGTATTCTTTCTACCCTTTAGAATATACCACAAAACAAAAGGTATAACTAACAGTAAAAGAAGAAGATATATATTATTTGCGAAAGTCATAATTTAAAAGAATAAATAATACAACTGACGAATTACAATAAACAGAGCTGCCAAAGAGAGCAAACTGCTGACTATAATAACAGACAGCAATGCCATTCTGGCACCCTTACTACGTTTCTCCTCCACAACAACCTTCTGTTCAGTAGGCTGTTTATCCTGTTCCGATGGTTCAACCATAGTATCATTTACAAAGTCAATCGCACTAAGCAGATTCCTGTCATTCTCATTCAGCATAGGTTTAAACTTTGCAAACTTCACCAGATCGGCCATCTGCAGCAAATCCAGCAGATCCTTAAGCGATTCTTTGTCCTGATGCTTCAATAGTTCATTATAGATCTCTGTTGATGTCATCTCTGTTGCATAGAATCCAAAACGCTCATTGATATATTCACGGATAATATCTGTCAGATTTGTATAATAACCTTTAGCATCATCACTATATGATAACCTGTCACCTTTCAGCTTTTCTATATCATTAAGAGCCTTAACATGGGCAGGCACCTTTGGTTCAACCTTAATTATACGTATAATTGGCTTATTATCCTTATATCTGGCTGTCAGGAACAGAACCAGCAGCAACAATAGTATAAAAGCCACACCACCATACACAGAAACCTTCACATCCTGCCACTCCAAAGGCATCTTCATAATATCCTTTGGACCAATAAAGACATCAGGTTCGCTGCTCTCCAGATCAAACATAAAGAAAGCCAGCGCCAGACCATCAGAATTATATGGTACAGAATCCACGTAAACCTTAAAAGGAGGAATAAAATAGAAAGCAGAATCGAAAGAAGTAACAGTATAATGACGGGTTATAGTCATACGTTTCTTCTTATTTACGTACTGAGTATCAGTAACCACTGGTTGCAACAGCTCAATACCGGTAATGATAGTATCAGAAAAGATTGGAAAATTCACCTGCTGATCAGCATCGCAGGTTACCTCCAGATGAATCTTTGTCTGATCTCCAACAAGCAGATTTATTGAATCAGACTTTACATTAACCAGCACATTTGCCATTCCGGAAAGTGTCTGAACAGCAAAAAACAGTGTCAATATGAATAATTTCAGATATCTCATATCAATTTCTTATAGCAAATAAGCCCATAAGTGATTTTACATAGTCTTTATCGGTTCTTATAGATACAGAATCTACCTTACTCTTTGTAAAACAATCAGTTAAATACTTTTGATTATCTTTCCAGTATTTAGCATGTGTATTGCGAATAGCCTTAGATGATGTATCTATATACACATCTTCGCCACTTTCAAGATCTTTTATTCTCATTAAACCCACATTCGGGAGCTCTTCGCTTCGCTTGTCGTACACCTGAATAGCCACCACATCATGTTTTCTGTTTGCAATAGTCAGGGCATTCTGATAACTGCCTCCACCAACAAAATCACTAAGCAGAAAAGCAGTACAGCGTTTCTTGACTGCACTAATCAGAAACTCCAATGGAACGGCAATATTTGTTCCACCACTCTGCGGAACAAAGTCAAGAAGTTCACGTATCAGGTATAAGATATGCTTCTTTCCTTTCTGAGGAGGGATAAACTTCTCTATCCTGTCCGAAAAGAATACCAGTCCTACTTTGTCATTATTCTGTATAGCTGCAAAAGCCAGAGTAGCTGCAATCTCAGTAACCATATCACGTTTCTGGGTTACAGATGTACCATACAGAAGACTACCGGAAACGTCAACCATAAGCATTACCGTCAGTTCTCTCTCCTCTTCATAAACCTTAACGTAAGGCTTATTCATACGGGCAGTAACATTCCATTCAATATCTCTTGCGTCGTCGCCGTACTGGTATTCTCTAACCTCCGAAAAGGCCATACCACGTCCTTTGAACGCAGAATGATACTGTCCCGCAAAGATATTATTCGATAACCCCTTGGTTTTTATCTCAATCTTACGGACCTTCTTTATCAGATCAGCAGTTTCCATCTTCAATTATCAAGGTACCTCAACCTTATTAAGAATTCTGCTTATCAGTTCATCAGATGTCACATTAGTTGCTTCAGCTTCGTATGACAATCCAATACGATGACGCAAAACATCATGTGCTATAGCTCTGACATCTTCAGGAACCACATAGCCTCTGCGCTTGATGAAAGCGTATGCACGGGCTGCCAAAGCAAGATTAATTGATGCACGAGGTGAACCACCAAATGAAATCAGCTCCTTAATCTCCTTCAGACCATACTTTTCCGGATATCTGGTAGCAAACACAATATCGGCAATATACTGTTCAATCTTTTCGTCAAGATAAACCATATCTACCACTCTGCGAGCATCCAGAATCTCCTGTGTAGTCATGACAGGCTTTATAGAGCCTATTTCATGATGTATATTCTGATGTATAATCTTCTTCTCTTCTTCTATTGTAGGATAACCAATTACTGCCTTAAGCATAAAACGGTCCACCTGAGCTTCAGGAAGAGGATATGTACCCTCCTGTTCAATTGGGTTCTGTGTTGCCATAACCAGGAAAGGCTTTGGCAATGCAAAAGTTTCACCACCTAATGTTACCTGACGCTCCTGCATAGCCTCCAGAAGTGCGCTCTGTACTTTGGCAGGTGCACGGTTAATTTCGTCGGCAAGTATAAAGTTTGCAAAAACAGGACCCTGCTTTGCTACAAAGGTTTCGTCTTTCTGATTGTAAATCATTGTACCTACCACATCGGCAGGAAGCAAGTCCGGAGTAAACTGAATACGGTTGAAACTTGCATCAATCAGAGAAGACAAAGTCTTGATTGCCATCGTCTTTGCCAAACCAGGTACACCTTCCAGAAGAATATGACCATCAGACAAAAGACCAATCAATAGTGATTCTACCAGATGTTTCTGACCAACAATGGCCTGTTCCATGCCGGTCATTAGATTTGTAACGAATGCGCTCTGTTGTTCTATGCGTTCATTCAATTCTCTAATATCAATATTTATTCCCATAATGTATTAATTCTTTTCTGTCTCAAATTTACTCCTTTATACTCAGAACAAAGATACAATTTATATTAAAAAACCTTACACCTTATATATTTTAAGAAATCTTAAAAGGATTGTCAAAATTACTTATTTTTCAGACGAGGTATTTTTACCTTCATTCCTGGATATAACTTGTTGAAATCCTCAAAGTTATTATACTTTACAATGTATGGCCAAAGCTTCTTTGTACCATAATACTTTTCAGATAGAACAGTCAAAATCTCATTCTTCTTTAAAGTATGTTCAGCCAGTGTACCTACAATTTCATAATTAACTGTATCTTTAACTGTAAAGTCTGCAAGATCCTTACGCTCATCTGCTGAATTTAGTCTGAATTTTATTTCTGACGGGTCACCTCTTGTAATATCTTCGGCAGACACTTCTGATATTGTTCTAATTTCATTTTCAGATACTTTTTCAGCCACTACATCATCAGTCTGCACATTGTCATCCTCTGTAACAGATTCAGCGATATTCTCCTGTACTTTTTCAACAACAATTTCGGTATTGTCATCACTCTTCAAAGAGTTATACTGCCACTTCATATACTGCTGTATAATAACAGGATATAGCATATATAATGCCAACAATACAACCAATACCAAAGAGAAAATCCATACAAGTACTCTTAAAGCGTTACGTTTGGACTTACTTATAACATTCTTATTATCAATGCGTTCAGAGCTAATAGTTGTAGTAGATACTGGTTCCTCTATAGGTTCAGGTTCACCAGCAGGTTCGCCAATAGGTTCAGGTTCGCCAGCAGGCTCCAGCTCTTCTGCAATTTCTTCAGATTCCTGTTCAGAAATAGTTTCTTCAGCTACCTCCTGCTCAAATTCTGGTTCTGCTATTGGTTCAGCTACTTCTACAGGTTCTGATTCTTCAACAGGCTCAGGTTCTACAGTTGCTTCTACTTCTTCTATGGTTTCAGGTTCTACAGTTGCTTCTACTTCCTCTACAGGCTCAGGTTCTGCAGTTGCTTCGGCTTCTACCTCTGCAGAGATAGCTTTCTCTGCTTCCGGAACTTCTGTAATCTGTTCAGTATCAGACAACTGTTCATCTACTGCATTCTCTTCTTCCTCTTTAACAGTTTCAGGTTCTTCTATTGTGATTTCTTCAATTTCTGCCTTTTCTTCTACACTCTGTTCTATAACTACAGACTCTTCATCTATGGTTGTTTCATCATCAATAGTATTATCATTATCTTCTGAAGAATCTATAGAGCTGGAAATCATCTCAGCCTGAAAATCAGACAACACCATTGATTCAAATGAAGCAAATGGTTTGTTTATCAGATCTTTTAGTGCAGAATCAGGAGTAAATGATGGCTTAATATATCCATCAATCACTATGCGTTCACCTGTATTCACATTGACACTTTCGCGCTCTTCAATTTTTACAGTCTTGAATACTCCCAGGCCCTTAATCTTTACCTGTTCGCCCTTAAGAAGTTCATCTTCAATAATCTCGAAGAAATTCTTAACGAACTGTTCCGATTTATTTCTGCTTAAACCGCTTGCATTGTACAAAAGGTCGGCCAATTGTTTCTGATTCAGTCTTGCATTCATAGCTTCTTATCGTTAAGTTTCTCCTTAAACATAACACCGGGTTTGAAGGTTAATACCAACTTTGGTGGAATAAGCATACGTACCTTTGTTGTTGGGTTTACAGAGATTCTCTCGTTCTTTTTGCGAATCTCAAATACACCAAATCCTGTGAGGCTGATAGTATCACCCTCCTGCCATTGCTTTTGCATAATATCCAGCAGACTCTGCGACAAAGCCTGAGCTTCATCTGCAGTTATTTCACATCTTTTGGATAACTCTTTCAGAAACAATTTATTATTCATCTCTCTATGAATTATTTTCTATATCACCATACAGGTCAAAATCTACCGCATCAGTAACACGTACATCATAGAAATTGCCTATTGAGAGTTCGCTATCTGCTTTAATCAACATCTCTGGATCTACATCGGGCGAATCGAACTCTGTTCTGCCTATATAATATTCGCCTTCTATACGGTCTATGACAGTTTTAAAGACTTTACCTATCTTGTTCTGATTTATATCAGCCGAAATATTCTGCTGAACACGCATAAGTCTGGAAAGACGATTCTGTTTAATTTCATCGTCAATATCATCATTGTAATGACGCGCTGAATAGGTTCCTTCAACTTCACAATAAGCAAATGCACCCATACGTTCAAAACGCATCTCCTTAACAAAGTCAACCAATTGTTCGTAGTCATCTTCAGTTTCACCCGGAAAACCCACCATTAATGTAGTACGCAGATGAATACCAGGTACCTCCTGACGTATTTTGTATAGTAAATCGCGTGTCTGTTCTGCAGTAATATTCCTATGCATACGTTCAAGAACCGGATTGCTGATATGCTGCAGAGCCAGATCCATATATTTGCAAACATTATCTCGTTCGCGCATCACCTGCAGCAAATCCATTGGGAAATCATTCGGATAACCATAGTGCAGACGAATCCACTCCAGGCCATCCAGATCTGAAAGTCTTTTGGTAAGATCTGCAATTACGGATTTACCGTACCTGTCTATACCATAGTAGGTCAAATCCTGAGCTATAAGCTGAATCTCTTTAACTCCACGGCTAATAAGATATTTAGCTTCATTAATTATATCTTCCTGATTACGTGAACGATATCCTCCTGTCATTAAAGGAATGGCGCAGTATGAACAACGTCTGTCACATCCTTCAGCAATCTTAAGATAAGCATAATGTGAGGGCGTTGTAATAAAACGACTGTTTTCAAGATCAGAATGCCATTTGCCATTTAAATCCTGTAGTAGATTAGTCCAGTCAAACTTGCCATAGTATTTATCTACTTCAGGAATTTCAGTTTTAAGTTCCTTTCCAAACTTCTGAGACAAACATCCCATAACATAGAGAGCCTTAATAACACCCTGTTTTTTCAGTTCGCAACACTCTAGAATCATCTCTATGGATTCTTCCTGTGCATCACCTATAAAACCACAGGTATTTATCACCACAATATCAGCATCAATCGCATCAGGGTCGTGGCGAACAGCATAACCTTCAGCTTCAAACTGCTTCAACAGTTTTTCAGAATCTACCAGATTCTTTGAACATCCTAAGGTTATAACATCAACTCTCATAGCTACTTATAATCAATTATTAAACAGAGAATCAACAAATTCGCGCTTTGAGAAGACCTGCAAATCATCTATGCCTTCACCTAAGCCAACATATTTTACAGGTATCTGGAACTGGTCTGAAATTCCAATCACTACACCACCCTTTGCAGTACCATCCAATTTGGTGATAGCCAGCTGTGTAACTTCGGTAGCTTTGGTAAACTGTTTTGCCTGTTCAAAAGCATTCTGTCCGGTAGAACCATCCAGTACCAGCAGAACATCATCAGGAGCACCATCAACCACCTTCTTCATCACATTCTTAATCTTGGTAAGTTCGTTCATCAAACCCACCTTGTTGTGCAATCTTCCTGCAGTATCAATAATAACCACATCGGCATTATTTGTAACAGCAGACTGCAAAGTATCGTATGCTACAGATGCAGGATCGGAGCCCATAGCCTGATGAATAACCGGAACATCCACTCTGCGTCCCCACTCCATCAGCTGTTCAATAGCTGCAGCTCTGAAAGTATCGGCAGCGCCCAGATAAACCTTCAGTCCACTCTTTTTAAACTGATATGCAAGTTTACCTATTGTTGTAGTCTTACCAACTCCATTTACACCAACCACCAAAATAACGTATGGCTTTCTGCCTTCTGGGATTACTATTTGTGTAGAATCATCATTACCGCTTTCTACCAATAGTTCAGATATCTCGTTACGAAGAATACCATTAAGTTCATCGGTATTCAGATACTTATCTTTTGCTACTCGCTCTTCAATGCGCTTAATAATCTTCAAAGTTGTCTCCACACCAACGTCAGAAGTAATCAGAACCTCTTCAAGGTTATCCAATACTTCATCATCAACAACGCTTTTACCCATGATGGCACGTTGAATCTTTGAAAACACGCTGGTCTTTGTCTTCTCTAACCCTTTGTCGAGAACCTCTTTTTTATTCTTTGAAAAAAACGAAAATAGTCCCATCTCTATCTGCTAACTGTATAATACACAAACTTCTACAAAGTTAATAAAAAACGAATAAACTAAAAAATCAACTTTATCAAATAATGAATAAAAGAGGGTGATAGATTTTACTATCACCCTCATATATTGCATTTTAGCCTTTAATCGCTATAAATTACTTCAAAGCTTCTTTCAACTGTTCATCAGTAACAATCTGCTCTGTAAATGTATAAGCTCCGGTTTTTGGTGATTTAACCATCTTGATGAGCTTAGCCATTGAAACCTTACCCTGACGAAGGGTAGCAACTACTTTCTTTGCCATTGTTAATCTGTATTACTTAATTTCTCTATGAAGAGTAACCTTCTTAAGAATTGGATTATACTTTTTCAACTCAAGTCTCTCAGGAGTGTTCTTCCTGTTCTTTGTAGTGATATAACGAGATGTACCCGGCATACCGCTTTCTTTGTGCTCAGTGCATTCAAGGATAACCTGAACTCTATTACCTTTAACTTTCGTTGCCATCATTCTATACTCCTTACTTAAGTGTTACGCGATTATTCTGATATCTTTCCAATCGCAATAGCCTTTTGCTACAGCCTCTTTAAGAGCTGCATCAAGTCCCTTCTTGTTGATAATTCTCAAGCCTGCAGCGCTGAGACGAAGGCTGATCCAACAATTCTCTTCTACATAGAAAAACTTCTTAGTGAAAAGGTTAACATCAAATGTTCTCTTAGTTCTTTTCTTTGAGTGAGAAACATTGTTGCCAACCATTGCCTTCTTACCTGTAATCTGACAAATTCTTGACATTTTTATATAATTTTTATTCGTTTTCTACTACTATTCTCAAAACAGGGTGCAAAATAACCACTTTTTTTCGATATTTCCAAATAAAGCACCTATATTTTTAATTTATAATGTGAAAAATCAGCAAATTCTCCACATAATCAGTATCTAAAGCCTACTATTTGAGTAGATAGGTACATCTATACCGCAAAAATCGCCTGCCAAATACTTGTAATGACCTGCCACAGCTATCATGGCTGCATTATCGGTAGTATATGAAAAACGTGGAATATAGACCTTCCATCCAAAACGTTTGGAATAGTCCATAAAAGCATTTCTCAATCCAGTATTTGCAGAAACACCACCTGCCACAGCTACCTGTTTTATACCGGTATCCTTAGCAGCCTGTTTAAGCTTTTTCATCAGGATTTCCACAATGGTTCGTTCCAGAGATGCACACAAATCCTCTTTGTTTTTCTCTATAAAATCCGGATCATCCTTTACCCAATCTCGCAGATTGTACAGGAACGATGTTTTCAGACCGCTGAAACTGTAATCATAACCGGGTATATTCGGTTTACTGAATGTAAAACGATTGGCATCTCCCAAACGTGCATATTTATCAATAATCGGACCACCCGGATAACCGAATCCCATTACCTTTGAACACTTATCCATAGCTTCGCCTGCCGCATCGTCAATTGTCTGGCCAATTATCTCCATTTTTGAGAACGAATCCACCCTTACAATCTGTGAATTTCCGCCAGAAACCAGCAGGCATAAAAACGGGAATTGTGGTGTTTCTAGTTCTTCGCCAGGCTGCTTGATAAAATGCGCCAGGATATGTCCCTGCAAATGATTTACCTCTATCATAGGCAAATCAAGAGAACGGGCAAACCCCTTTGCAAACGACGTTCCAACCAGCAATGAACCCATCAATCCTGGACCACGTGTAAAGGCCACTGCGCTTAATTGGCTTCGTTCCACACCGGCTCTTTTCAAGGCGGTATCTACAACAGGCACAATATTCTGCTGATGTGCACGGGATGCCAGTTCCGGCACCACTCCACCATACTCTTCATGTACTCCCTGACCAGCTACTACATTCGACAATAGTTCACCATTCCTGATAACCGCTGCCGATGTATCATCGCAAGAAGATTCTATTCCTAAAATTACAACATCATTCATATTGTAAACCTTGTTTTACTGTTTCAAACTGCAAAATTATAACTTAATTATGTAAAATACAAAACAGAATCAGTTCTCGCCTATCATATTGAATAAAATTTACGACATATACAGCATAAAAATTCATAAAAGGTGTTCATATATTATACCTATTTATTTAATTTTGCGGACTGAATTATAAACAAACCACAAATATGATCTGGAATAGTAAGATTGAATGTATGTCGCGTGATGAAATGCGCATATTGCAGGGAGAAAAATTGAGGAAAATTGTGGCTCACGCATATCAAAATTCACCTTTTTATAAGTCACGTTTTGATGAACACGGGGTAAAGCCTGAAGATATACATACTATAGACGATATTGTTAAACTACCATTTACCACAAAACAGGATTTAAGAGACAACTATCCATTCAATATGATGGCAGTCCCAATGTCAGACATAGTTCGTCTGCATGCATCATCCGGCACCACCGGCAAGCCTATCGTAGTAGGATACACAGAAACCGATATTGAAAACTGGACGGAAGGTATTGCCCGCTGCTTTTCCGCATACGGACTGGATAAGAACGATATGATACAGGTATCATACGGTTACGGACTCTTCACCGGCGGTCTGGGAGCACACTACGGAGTACAGAAAATAGGTGCTACAGTAATACCAACCGGAAGTGGCAACACCGAAAAGCAGTTACAGCTGATGCAGGATTTTGGTTCTACCGCAATAGCCTGTACCCCATCCTATGCACTATACATGACAGAAGAGATACGCAAACGCAACATCGATATGAACAACATCAAACTTAAGGTTGGCATATTCGGTGCAGAGCCATGGACTGACAATATGCGTAAGGAACTGGAAGAGAAACTACAGATTAAGGCATACGATATCTACGGCTTGACAGAGATTAGCGGCCCTGGTGTAGGTGGCGAATGTGAATGCCAGTGCGGAACTCACCTGTGGGAAGACCTCTTCTATCCGGAAATAGTAGATCCTGAAACACTTCAGCCTGTAGCTCCTGGCGAAAAGGGCGAATTGGTATTCACCACCTTAGATAAATGGGGTATGCCGATGATTCGCTATCGCACACGCGATTTAACCTGTCTAAACTACGAAAAATGTGCATGCGGACGCACTGCAGTACGTATGTCAAAGATTATGGGACGCAGTGACGATATGATGATTATTCGTGGCGTAAATGTATTCCCTTCACAGGTAGAATCCATACTGCTTGAATTCCCTGAATATGAACCATACTTCTTTATAGAGGTGGACAGAGTGAACAACACAGACACCTTTGTAATACAGGTAGAGGTAAAACCTGAATACTATACAGACCAGATAAACCAGCTGGTAAAACTGCGCCAGCGTTTAGCTTCAAGAATTCAGAGTGTAATAGGCATACAGCCAGACATCAAGATAGTAGAGCCAAACACCATAGAACGTTCTACAGGTAAGGCAAAACGTGCTATCGACCACAGAAAATTTGAATAATAACCCTAAAACAGAAATGCTATGTTAATCAGACAATTATCAGTATTCTTAGAGAACAGACAGGGCAAGTTTGCAGAGATAGCAAGACTGCTGGGTAACAACGATATTAATATGAAGGCTTTTACCGTATCAGAAAGTGCGGATTTCGGTATAGCTCGCATTATTGTAGAAAGAGAGAAGATAGATTCAGCCTACAATCTGCTTAAAAGCCATTCATACGCAGTTAGCATACATCAGGTAAACTATCTTAACAGCCCCAACCAACCAGGGGCAATGGCCGTTGCAATGGAGGAGCTATGCAAGGCAGGTGTGTCCATAGAATACATGTACGCTTTTGCTGACGACGCCAGTCACAACAGCCACCTGGTGATACGTACCAGCAATGACGAACTGGCAAATCAGATCTTGTCAGAGTTATAAAATAGCACGGCGCAAAGAGACTACCATTAAAAAAAAGCATTACCTTTGCGCCGCTTTTGGAAAGATGCCAGAGTGATCGAATGGACCGGACTCGAAATCCGGCGTACGGGTCTCCCGTACCGTGGGTTTGAATCCCACTCTTTCCGCAAACAAAAAACGCTTAAAAAAATGTCAAACTCGTTTGAACATTTTGAAAAGCGTTTTTTTTGTTTGCATGGATGCCGGCGGCAGCCATGGGATGGGCGAAGCCAATCCCACGGAAAGAGTGGTCTTCAACCACGAACGCCTGCGGCGGCATAAGGGATGGGCAAGCGAGACAACTCAGTTGGCGAGCGAAGCCAATCCCACGGAAAGAGTGTGATTCATGGATGAACTAGCGAACGAAGTGAGCGAAGTTAATCCCGGAAAGAGTTGTCTTCCCAATTTTTTCACTATCTTCGCAGAAATAAACAAATATAACAAATATGAAAACAAAATCGAATACACAGACTAATAACCCAATGGCAGTCAAAGAGCCACAGGTAGAGTATGCAAGCACACTGACGCCCATCACATCAACATACCACAAAAAAACAGAACAAATCTCCGAAGAATGGCAACAACCATTAACGATGGAACTAATAAACAAATGGAACGAAGAAGCAGAAATCGATGATGAAACAAACAACCTGCTAACCAGCGAACAAGTATTTACCATGATGGAA
>JAGCKJ010000160.1 GCA_017647575.1 Bacteroidaceae bacterium
TGAAAAAATTACTTTTTTGTTAATTCTTTTGTTATGTATTTCAGATAGGGTATTTTCTGGTTAATTTTGCAGTGCAGATGGGAAATTTACTTAAATATCTGGTAATATCATTGTTTGGTATCCTGTTGACGGGTACTGACGGGAAGGCGGATTCTACTGTTGCGGAGAACCTGTTTAAGGAGTTGTGCGATGAGTGCGTACAGTACCAGCATACGGTTTTTGAACCGGTTACCACTGTTTTTGTAAATGTGAATGAGAGCAATTTCTCATCTACCAATACCATAAGGGTTCAGAAGAAGAACAAGAGATCCAGTGGCGGCCACAGATACAATTCTGTATTTGTAAAGCACGGAAAGCATTATTGTTCAGACACATATACAACTCTATTCCAGAAAACTGCAATTCATACCCCATATCTTGCCCATAACAGCCATAAGCTGGTTTCGCTGGGCAAGCTTATCATTTAACGGTTCAGTACATAATTTTTGGCTGCATTTTCCAGTTGTGTAAGATGTGGTCCGGTCTGTTGTACAGACTGGTAACCTTATGTATATGAACCAAATGATAATATTGAATTATGGAAAAAGAATTTTGCAGGGTACGCTCTGCTTCAGATATTGCCATATCTGTTACTCTTATAATACTTGGTACAGTATTGTTTTTACTGCCATACGGCATAGGAATTAAAATTGGAGGTTTCTTCCTTTTCTTGTTGGGTTCCCTCTTTTTATGGTTGTTCAAGAGCGTTTATAAAGAAACGGGAGAGAAAAACATTTATCACAAAAGGGAGCTATATTTCAGGCGTGAGCTTCTCAACCCTATTTTAAAGGGGGTTGTTTCAGACCCTCATTCCATTGACACCACAGCTGAAGGTTTGGGATGGACAATAAAACTGAACGTATACTACTGCAAAAGTGCAGACAAAGGGTATATACAGCTGTTTGAATATGTTCCATACAATTATGAGCCCTGCACAGAGATGCTTGAGTACCGAATTAACCAGATTGACAACTTAATCAAATAAAATATATATGGCATTACAACTGTTTACATTACTGGGAGCCCTGGGTATGTTCCTTTTTGGAATGAATATGATGAGCTCAGGCCTTCAGAAAACCGCAGGAGACAGACTCAGTAATTTACTTTCATCTATGACATCCAGCCCCTTCAAAGGGGTACTTACAGGACTTGGAATAACATCTGTCATCCAGTCTTCAAGTGCAACAACAGTAATGGTAGTGAGCTTTGTGAATGCAGGACTGCTCACCCTTACACAGGCCATAAGTGTGATTATGGGTGCCAATATTGGTACAACTGTAACTGCTTGGCTTGTTTCCTGGCTGGGCTTCAAGGCTGATATATCCATCCTTGCAGTGCCGCTTATGGCGCTTGGATTCATCTTCTCAATTTCCAAGAAAGATCACAGACGAAACATTTCTGAGCTGATTGTAGGGTTTTCACTTCTGTTCCTTGGACTTTCCCTTATGAAAGAGTCAGTTCCTGATTTGCAGAAAACACCGGAGGTGCTTTCATTTATCCAGGGATGGCAGGGATACGGCTTTGGTTCAGTACTGATCTTCCTTGTATTTGGTACACTGCTTACTTTGGTACTACAGTCATCCAGTGCAACAATGGCCCTGACCCTAATTATGCTTAATATGGGTTGGATAAGGTTTGATATGGCTTGTGCAATGGTACTTGGTGAGAACATTGGTACAACCATTACAGCAAATATTGCGGCTGCAGTTGGTAATACATCAGCAAAGAGGGCTGCCCTTGCACATACAGTATTCAATCTGTTTGGTGTAATATGGGCATTATGTACATTCTCATTGTTCCTCAAACTTACAGGATTTATAACATCAACCCTGTTTGCAGTACCAA
>JAGCKJ010000025.1 GCA_017647575.1 Bacteroidaceae bacterium
AAGAGGCTCTTCTTTAGGTTCTTCATTTTGTTTGTTGTCCAAATATACCTGATACTCCTCTTCTGTCATGATTGGTATCTCTTGAGGTGTGTCTGCAGAAACTACCAAATATGCTTTGTTTGCAGGCATATATTCGCAATCTGCAGTAATAAAGCCAAGTTCACCATTAGACATTATACCCAGAACTCGCATAGCCTTTTTGTTGTTTTCAACGCGGTTTATATGCTTGTTCTTACTGTTACAATAGTATGTGCCATCAAGACAATTGTCTTTAGGGGCGGTAGCATTTGAGCTATGTATATCCAGCTTATTGTCAATAGGGGCGGCAGTTGAACATTCAAATATGACAGGTGTTCCTGCTGCTATATCTCCACTCTCTTCTCTGATAATTGCAATATTGTCCTTTATGTCACAAATAGTATAAACCTTTGTGTTTGATGTTGTTGTAGAGAATGGGAAATTGGCATACATGGTAGTGTAAAATTTTTCATTGTATGACAATTCGCCCTTAATGCCAAAAAATTTGTCATCATCATGATTGATAGGAATGATGCGCCAATTTCTGTCAGTACCAGTGCCGTTACCCATAAAACCGTCAGGGCTATATACGCTGGTCTCTGTATCCGCCAGGTAAATGGTAACACCATGCGCGGTTCCTGATGCCATGTAAGTACCATTTCTGTTATCGCGGATTTTTACATGGTAGCCTCCTGTTATATCGTATGTGCTGGTGTTTTGTGCATACAGATCGTATTCAGCTCCTTTTACGTTTTTTATATAGATAACAGTAGCTGGATCGGATGATGCCTTTTCAAAATCCTTCCATAGACTTATGGCTCTCATGTCAATGGAACTTGTACTTGTATTTATGCTTCCTTTATTATCTACTACATAAACATATCTGCCAGTGTTGTCGTTTTGTACACGATAGTATCCATCGCCATTTAACTGTGCACTGATTTTAGTAATGTATAATGCAATTATTAAAAGTGTGAGTAGCGCTTTTTTCATTAGAATACACCTTATTTATATTATAAAGTAAACTGCACACTCTTGTCCGCGGAGTGTGCAGTTTGTATTGTATGCTTTAAATTACTTTACGATACAGATACTTACGCGGTTCAGTTCTGCCTTTTCGTATGGCTGTTCTGAATCGCCCATAGCAACTGTTGCAATACGGCTTGCTTCAATACCAAGATCTTTCAAAGCTTCAGCTACAATTTCTGCACGTCTCTTTGAAAGTAATTCATTGATAGATGTGTTACCAGTGCTCTTGTCTGCATAACCTGAAATTGTAACCTTAGTATCTGCATTTGCCTTCATGAATTCAGCAATTTCGTTTACTTTAACCATTTCAACATCACTGATAGCGCTCTTGTTGATGGTAAAGAATACGTCGCGACGCATTTCCTGAACTACAGGTTTAACCTCTTCTACTGGCTGTGCAGGAGCCTCAACAACCTTCTCAATTACGCGCTCAACAACCTTAGTTGGCTGTTCAGTAGGAACTGAACGCTTTGTGTACTTGTTTCCGAAAGCATATTTCACTCCAACCAATGTGTTGAAATACCAGTCACTATTATGAGCCTTCTTTGAGTTGTATTTATCGCTTAATACATTTGAAGACATTTCAAGACCAATGCTCAAACGTTCTGTAACATTAAAATCTACCATTGTACCAAAGCTAGCTTTCATATAAGCTTTTGTACCATCCCATAGATATGCAAGAGGTTCGTAGTCGCCCATATCGTAGTCAGACATCAACTGCTCCTTTGCATCAGCTGCTGCACTGTTGTTGAATGCAATGTTTGCACCTAAACCTGCAAAAACATTTACGCTAACCAGACGTTCTGGGTTGAATCCTCCAAATAGATTTGTAAGATCAAGTGTTGCATCCAATGAAGGAGCTACATAGCTCCATTTCCATGCGTATGATGCATCTGCAACCTCCATGCCGGCTTTGCTCTGCCATGCGTTTACTGAAAGGCGTAAACCGAACAGTTCGTTAAATTGATAACCGCCACCTAACTGTGCGTTTAGTGAATTCAAATCTTTAGCTTTAATTTCACCTAAAGTGTACTGAGCACCAACCTGACCCTGAATGTACCAGTGTGGGTTGAATTCATATACGGTTTCTGTTGTCTGTGCAGAAGCAGAAATGCATGCTACTACTGCCAGTGCTGATGTTAATATATTCTTGAATTTCATATTCTTGTTCTTTTTTATTGTTAACTATTTTACTTCAATTTTCCAATCTTACTGTTAACTATTCTGTTTTGCTACAGTGATTTACTTAACGTAGATGTAGAACTTACGTGTTGATGAATAACCGCTGTAGTCAAGTGCTGAATATGTTAGCTCAAGAGTCTTGCCTGAGAAGCTTGAAGGGATGTTCAGCTTGATAGCCTTTGTGTTACCTTCAAGAACAGTGTTCAGGTAGTCGCCTGTATTCAACTGGCTTAATAGAGCAGCCTGTTCGCTGTCGCTTGCACCATTAACCTTGGTGAACGCAATATACTTCTTGTATGCTGGAACAACAATGTCTGCTGTGTATGATGTTGGATAAAGAACAGCATCACTACCTGCAACAATCTGAGAAGCACCTGCGCCTGAGTTACTCAACTGTGCAAAATCACCATCTGCTGTTTCGTACAACATTGTTACCTGCAGATATGCGTTCACGTTGTCAAGTCTGTTGTTGATCTTCTTTGTGAAGTTGTTGATACGGCTAACGAATGAATTAACCTTATCGATAGCTGAGTTAACTTTGCCTTCAATACCGTTAAACTGGTTAACTAAATCATCAACATCACCAAGCTGGCTGTTGATATCACCAATCATATCTTTCAGATATTTGTTGATTTCAGCTTCAATACTTGTAATCTGGTCTTCAAGCTGTTTCTTTATTTCAGCTTCTACTTCCATATTTGCAGAGTTAATCTGCTTTTCAATTTCATCAATAAGATTGCTGATTTCAACTTTTTTACTGATTGTGTTACCTGTAAATGAACCTCCTGCATCAACTTCTGGAACATCAACTGTAACATTGATACCGGTTTCATCGATGTCAACATGTTTAATGTCAATGTTTACATTGCTGTTGATTTCAATAGAGTCGAAGTTGAGCTTAAGATCGAGATTGATGTCATCAAGGTTGATGTGGTCAAATTCGCTAATCATAGGAAGCTTACCAAAGTTCTGACCCTTCAGGAAGTTATATGACAGAGGCTTGAATGCTGTAGCTGCAATGTCATAGTTTGAATATACTGCATGTTCGCCTAATGAATCAGTCCATTCAGCATTGATTGCGTAAGCATCAAGGAAGTTGGTCATCTGCTTAGCAACTGCAACTGCCAATTCAGTGAAATCAACCTGCTTTGATTTTGTCTGGAAACTTTCCAGAATATCCTTCAATGAGCTCTTCAAACCACTCTCAATATTAATCTTTACAAGATCAATGCTTGACTTGTCAAGAATAACATCTGCTTCGTAAAGACCGTTGGTGATGCTTCTTGTATATGGTGAGTAACCAAATGAAAGTTTCTTAGTTGATTCTCTTAGTGGAGTAACAGACAGACCGTTAGCCTCTTCAATGCTGTTTTCAATACCTACTGTCAAACCAGTGAAGTCTGTTTTAGCTGGGTTGATGGTCAGATATACTGTACCAAGAGTGTCGTTGAATAGAATAGCATCAGTTGCATCATAGCTGTTTATACTTGAAATGAATCTGTATGCGTCAGCAATACCGGTAGCATCCATACCACCCTTGTTGCTTGGGAATTCATAATCTCTTTCGTTTTCACCATAGTATCCAAACAGGATATTAGAATTCATACCAATTGGCAAAGAGAATGAACCGAATATTGGGTTTTCAACACCCTGAACAATGATACCTGTTACCATCTGTGCAAGAGCGTTCTCAATGTCGTCCATCTTATCCTGAAGTTCTTCAATTGCCTCTTCGTTAGCTGCAACGCGCTCTTCAAGGTCAACCAATGCTTCCTTCAGTGAATCAAGCTGTTCCTGCAGAAGAGAATCTGCTGCCTGGTATGCCTCTTCAATGGCGGCAATCTCTGCGTCTAATGCGCTGTCAAGACTGTCTATCTTGTTGTTTACAACCTCTGTTGCCTGATCAGCATAATCCTTGGCAGCCTGGTGTAGTGAATCAGCCTCTGCTTTAACTGCAAGAATAGAATCAACTAAAGCCTGTTGGATCTCTTCGTCCTTATCTTTCAGTTTTAAAATTTCAGCAGCATTTGCAGCAGCCAAAATGGCGTTTGTAGCAGCTAAATCGTATGCAGTCTTCAAACTGTCACTCCAAAGATATGTAGGACAAGCATTTGCCAAAGAGTCAATTCTTGCATTGGCATCGCTTATAGCCTGATTGTTCTTGTTGATTAAGTTTATAAGCTCTGTTTTGTCTGCAGAAGTCAGATAATCAGCTTCAATTGCATCAATTGCATCCTGTAAATCGTCAATCTGATCCTGTAAATTTTCAATCTCTTGCTCAGTAGCATCTTGATTGTTGTTGATTTGTGTTTGCAAATCATCAATTTGTTGCTGCATTGCAGTCTTCTGGGCATCCAGCAACTTTTCAAGTTCGGTGCTCTGGCTATTTATTTCAGCCATCACATCTTCTGTGTTATCCTTACATGAGGTAAACACTCCGCCTGCTATAGCTACAGAAAAAGCTACAAGCAGAAACTTTTTAGTCAATCTTTTGATTTTCATAAATTGTTTATTTATTAGTTATTCGTTGTTTCGTTTATGGTTCAATAGCCAAGCAAACAAATTGGCTTTTTGAAGAAAACAAAAATCGGTGCAAAGTTAATAATTAAAAAACAATTATTCACTCATTTATCTTCCTATTTTTATTAAATGGTGGTATAAACATAAGTTAAATGTTAATAATTGGCAGAAATTGGGGCTAAATAGTACTTTTGTGTCCGAAAACAATGAATGTTAATATATGAATATGAGAAAATTAGTGGCATTTTTATCTTTATGTAGTGTTGTGCTGAGTGTCAGTTCTGCTACGCCTGAATTTAAACAAAACGATTTCAGGCCATTTGGCCATTTGGACGCGGCGTTGACCTTGGGAACTACCGGTGTTGGTTTTGATTTGGCTGCGCCGA
Source organism: Bacteroidaceae bacterium (assembly GCA_017647575.1). Taxonomy (GTDB): domain Bacteria; phylum Bacteroidota; class Bacteroidia; order Bacteroidales; family Bacteroidaceae; genus Colenecus. Next base: position 5,136 of record JAGCKJ010000025.1, read on the forward strand.
TATATAAGGATGTTATTCAGTTGCGCGCAGGTTATGCATTTATGCCGGGATTTCGTCAGACAATGACGTTCGGTGTTGATAGCTACACTAAGGATGGCACAATTGTAAGCAGTAAAAAACAGCAGATATCTGAGCTGATGCATCAGTTTACCGGATATGACATTGATTATGAAGTTGATATGGTTGGTGTGCCAACTTATCATAATGCGAATGTGATGGTAGATGTTTTTCCTTTCAAAAATAAAAAATGGCACTTTACAGCAGGTTGTTATGTTGGACCATCTCGTATAGCAAAGGCTTATAATACTACAGAAGATATGCCTACTCTTATGGCTGTAGGGGTATATAACAATTTGTATGATTACTTTGCAGAAGAGAAGTATATAGATGAACCTCTGTATGGTGATTACTACCTTGACTGGGAGGTAGGAGATATGCTGAGAGATAAAATAGAGGGTTATGGTAGAATGGGTATCTATCTGGGCGATATGGCTGACGGATTGTATATGATGCTACCCGATGAAGATGGAATGGTGAAATGTACAGTGAAAACCAACGCTTTTAAACCATATCTGGGATTTGGTTATGGCGATGCAATGGCGCGCTCTGATAAAAAGTACAACGTCTCATTTGATTGTGGAGTGATGTTTTGGGGAGGTAGTCCGAAAGTGATTACTCATGATGGAACTGATTTGGTGTATCAGGTTGATAATGTGCGCGGAAAAGTTGGGACATGTGTAGATTTTATATCTGCCTTCAAGGTGTTCCCAGTACTCAATTTAAGAATAAGCAGAAGATTGTTTTGATAGATTTTAATAGTCATAAAAGAAAAAAAATGAGGCTGAAATTCAGTCTCATTTTTTATTAATTGGCGCGAATGCGCGTTGCGTAGCAACCATATAGAAAATGTAATGCTGCTTTAAAACGAAAAAAAGCTCCTTCTAGGGAGCTTTTCGTTTTAAAGTAGCGGGACCCAGGATTGAACTGGGGACCTCATGATTATGAATCATGCGCTCTAACCAGCTGAGCTATCCCGCCATCACTAATATCGTTTAGCGGGTGCAAAGGTAAGATACCTTTTTGATTTATGCAACACTTTTGGGAACATTTTTTTTTATTCTCTATTTTCTTGCAATTGTGGTTTTTTTAATTTTTCTTTGCATAAAGAGAGTTGACAGTCTCAGTGACTGTTCTTTGTGAATTTAATCCCTTACAATAAAGAGCAAAACCTATGAATGAAAAGATGATTACAGCAAAACAGAAGGTGGTGTTTGAATACCCTTTAAGTGCAACATCGGTATCAATGATTTGGGATGCTATTGCAACTGCTCCAGGCTTGTCTGCCTGGTTTGCTGATAGTGTCACAAATTCAGGAAAGGAATTTAGGTTTGTGTGGGGAAAGCATGAAGCTCGCGTGGCAGAACTAATCAACAGCAGACAAGGAACATACGTAAGGTTCCATTGGTTAGATGAAGAGGTGGGGACATACTTTGAATTGCGTATTCTCCGCAATGAATTGACCGGAGCT
>JAGCKJ010000161.1 GCA_017647575.1 Bacteroidaceae bacterium
AGCTGTCTGACCACCAAATGCCAACAAAATTGCATCCGGACGCTCCTTTTCAATAACTTTCTCTACAAAGAACGGAGTTACAGGAAGGAAATATACCTTATCGGCTACACCTTCACTGGTCTGCACTGTTGCAATATTCGGGTTGATAAGAACAGTCTCTATGTTCTCTTCTTTCAGCGCTTTTAATGCCTGAGAACCAGAATAATCGAATTCACCTGCTTCACCAATCTTTAGGGCACCAGAACCCAACAGAAGCACTTTGTTTATCTTATTTATATCGGCCATAGTCTAATTAGAGTTTTGAGATAAAATCATCGTAGATAAAACTTACATCGGTATCAATCACATCCGATTCTGAATGGAACATAGTGCCCACCCAAGGTTTACGAGTGTGATATATACCCTCTACAGAACCGTCGTGCAAGTTCTTCATATAGACCTTCCAATGACCTACTATAGATTCCTCTCTTATTGCATAGTTATGATTCTGAGTTGTAATATAACAACGATCGGTACCAGCCAACTGTACAGGTTGATTATGTGTATGATGACCAAACTTTAGTTTGTATGTATCCATACCTGCTGCAAGGCCAAGCAACAGACAACCCATATCTATACCAAGTACTGGTTTGTCAGACTTATCGGCCATTGCCTTCTGAATTATAGCAATAGTTTCACCGCAATAGCTTGGGTTACCCGGACCGTTACTAATAAATAGTCCATCGTATTCCATTGATGTAAAATCGTAGTTCCATGGCACGCGAACCACAGTTACATCCTGTTGCAACAAACAACGCAATACACTGGCGCGTATTCCACAATCCAATACAACCACTGTCTTTTCCTTACCAGGCTGATATGTTATAGGCTCTGTGCAAGAAACTTTACTTATAAGATTTGTATAAGAGTATTCTGCAGGCTTTGGCATATCTTCAAACACTACTCTGGCTGCCATACAACCGTGTAATCTGATATGTTTAGACAATTCGCGGGTATCTATACCACTGATACCTACCACTTTTTCACGAATCATCCAATCTTCCAATGACTCTTTGGCATTCCAATGACTATAATATTCGCTATAGTCACTTACTATAAGAGCGTTTACATGAATATGGTCGCTTTCTGCATTTGTAACCAAGCCATATTCATCTTTCTCCATAGGTTGAACACCATAATTACCAATCACAGGATAGGTCATTACCAGTAACTGTCCGTCTGACGAAGGGTCTGTCATAAGTTCCGGATAACCGGTCATACTTGTGTTGAACACCAATTCGCCACTTGTAGGCTGCTGATAACCAAAAGCTTCACCTTCAAAGCAGGTGCCGTCGGCTAAAATAAGTGATACTTTCATTATTTATTGTATTGTTCGTAATAATCTATAAATGCTTTATTCACAAGCAGAGTTCCGCCAGGTGTGGGGAAATCGCCGCTGAAATACCAGTCACCAGGATGATTTGGACACGCTTTATGCAAACCGTCCAATGTCTGATATACAATCTTAACTTGTGCCTTTACATTTGGAGGAGTAAGCAGTTCCACTATCTTATCTGAAATCTCCTCGTCGGTAAATGG
>JAGCKJ010000162.1 GCA_017647575.1 Bacteroidaceae bacterium
GTTACGGACTTGCCATACTTACCTGTCTGAAAGAAAAATCCCTTAAGTACGATAGGATCCCCTTCTTCAAAGCAAATATCTTTTGCCTTTGAATAGGTCAATGTCTTGGTATCAATACCTTCTGCAACTGTACCGCCCTGGCGGTTTACTTTGTTAGCTAATCCCATGTTTAGCCTTCCTTTCCGGACAATCTGTCCTATATACGTTTATAAGTTCTATATCCTTACATTCTTCCGGATCCTGTTCCTGAGGATCCAAAAGATGTATGATATCAATGAAAAAATCGAAGCTGGATGTAATATCCTTGACCTTGTTCATCACTTCATGCGGTACATCTTCCATATCATAAAATGATAACAGCTTCTTATAAATACGCTTCGCCTGGATGCAGGCTATCTTTGCATCATATTGCCTTGTCCTTATGTCGTTCATTACTTCACCTCTTTCAATGTGGTAAGGTTACTGTGCCATCTTCGTAAAGGTCAAAAATACTTTTACTTTCCTGTAACCAAACACGCCCCTTGTAAACTTCATCCTTTGTGTTGTACTGAATATCAAGCCTTGATATTTCTGTTCTTGCTGCCTTTGCTAATGCCTGTGCCATAATCATGATAGTTTCCATTTATTCACCTTTACAAGGCCCTGTGCCTTGCCCTTTCGTATACTATCTTATCCATGAAATATTACAAGACTATGTACAGATTATTAACAATATATTAACAAAAAAGAGAAGACCGGAAACCCATAAACCGATCTTCTCAAATGTAAAAGTATAGGGCTACTTAAGTATATACGTAAGTAGGTTATTTATCAAGCCATAAAACCACCAGCGCCGTTATCAATGACCATATTCCCATTATCAAGACTATGAAAAATAATTGTATCATATCGTAAGCACTCCATTTACTGCTGCAAGGTACCACGCCAGGAATATTATTAAAAGGTAGACAAATAACATTATCAGCTGGAATTTATCCATACGGTACCTCTATATAGCTGTCAATGTATTTATATGATAACTTTATACGCCTACGGCCCACGGTGTTCTGATAATTACCTTCTATTATGGTAAGGCTGGATCCGTTTACTTCTTCGACAATTCCCACATGACTTACTACACTTTTACCTTCCCACTTATACAGGATCAGATCCCCGGGACTGGGTATGTACCTTGCCGGATCTCTTACGATCCCACGCTTAGCAGCTTCATTTTTCATATAAAAGCAGCTGCACTCTATCGGTATCAGGTCAGGACAGCCGGATGCAATAAAACACGCTGAAACAAAAGCAGCACACCAGGGATCTTTTGCGGTTATCTTGTACGGTCTGTTTTTTGGTTTGTACATATTATAAATGTCAATGATAACCTGATGCCTGTCTGTCCCTTCCTTGGACCCTATGCAGCAAGCTGCTGTATATAAAACAGTCGGCCTAAAATTACTCATATGATCACCCCACCTTTTAACAGTTCTTCAATTTCTCTCATTTCTGTATCGGTCGCCCCGGATATGCCGGTTAAATGTATGTGTTCTACTTCCGTGTATCCGGTAAGATCTCCCAGGATGGAAGTTATATTTGACGGATATCCTTTGTAACGGTTATATCCTGATGCCAGCGACTGTTTAGGACGGTGATATATTATATAAGGAACAAACTCCGACATAACTCCGGGGCTGCCTGCTACATCACCGGACCTCTGCACATGGTTCTTACTGGTCACCACGTTAGTGGCCCCTGATATCACACCGGCCGCAGCGCTCGCCGGATTACCTGTGGCCATGCCTACGCCTATAGCTCCGACAGCGCTTATACTTTTAGCTAACAGGTCACTGCTTGATGATGTACAGGGTATGTGTGACAGACAGTTACCTGTCCAGGAATAAAGGACGCTGTTACCACATTTAAGGTATGCCACACAGTCACCGGTCAATACATCCACGTGATACTTAAGCTGTAAGGTCAGGCCCTGGATATCTTCTATCTGTATATTTCTAAAGCCCACGAACGGTACAAATATTTCAGCCCTGGAAAATGGTGCATAATCAAGTGCCGATCCCCAGTAAAGCGGTACGTTTAAGGTCCCACAATTTACTTCCACATACTGGTTAGCTATAAGAAGGCTGTCCAGTTCAGTATCAAAGGA
>JAGCKJ010000163.1 GCA_017647575.1 Bacteroidaceae bacterium
GAACATCACTAACGCAGGCTGCAATAGATAATGCAAAATCACTTATAGAGAACAATGGAAGATGAAATGATATTTGGCATACGTGCCGTAATTGAGGCTATCGAGGCCGGTAAAGAGATAGACAAGTTGCTTATCAAGAAGGATCTGCAGGGCGATTTGTCCCGTGAACTGTTCAACATACTTAAAGGCAGACACATCCCTGTACAGCGCGTACCGGTTGAAAAGCTTAATCGCATAACCAGAAAGAACCATCAGGGAGTAATAGCATACACCACACAGATAACCTATCAGCACATAGAAGACATTGTACCTTCTCTATTTGAAGAGGGAAAAAACCCATTCTTTGTACTGCTTGACGGCCTTACAGATGTACGCAACTTTGGTGCCATAGCCAGAACAGCAGAATGTGCCGGAGTAGATGCCATCATTATCCCTTCAAAGAACAGCGTAAGTGTAAATGCAGATGCCATAAAAACATCGGCAGGAGCACTTCACACCATTCCGGTTTGCAGGGAAGATAATATCACAAAGACTATAAAGTATCTCAAGAACTGCGGCATACATATAGCAGGAGCCACTGAAAAAGGCAACCAGAGCTATACAAAAGGCACATACGATGGCCCGGTATGCCTTATTATGGGTGCCGAAGACCGAGGCATTCCACAGGAACATCTTGCACTTTGCGACGAATGGGTAAAGATTCCTATCCTGGGACACATAGGTTCTCTGAACGTATCGGTTGCTGCCGGTGTCCTTATTTATGAAATTGTAAAACAAAGAAACGAAGAATGAAAAAGATAATACTTTCTGCATTGGTCGCACTGGTATCACTAACTGCAACATCAGCTCCCAAACAGCCTAAATGGGTAAAGGGAGCCAGGAACAGTGTCGTTAGGATAGTATCATACAAAGAGGGTGCTGAACTCAGAGAGGGTCAGGGCTTTCTTTGCGGAAGCAATGTAGTATATACCGATCTGGCATTTCTGACAGGTGCAGACAGCATAGTAACCATAGACGGCAAAGGCAAAATGCGATCAGCCCAGATACTTACAGGTGCCAACGGAATGTATGAAGTGGCACGTTTTGTAGTACCACAGGATAAAAAACTATCCACACTGCCACTTGCCACAGTTCCTGTAACAGAAGAGAGTACAGTATATATACTGCCATACTCCGCTTCAAAGAAGGTGCAGCCCGTTCAGACAACAATAATAAAAAGCACAGACATTACAAATAACAACAAATATTACACACTGGCCTGCAAGTCCGATTCATCACTATTCGGATGCCCAGTGCTGGATTCAGGAGGTGGTGTAATAGGTATAGTTCAAAAATGCAATACAGAAGTTGATACCTGCACCTATGCTCTGGATGCCAATTTTATATACCAGATTGAGATAGGAGCAGCATCGCTTGCTGAAAATGCATACAGACAGATAAACATCAGAAAACAACTGCCTGCCACAGAAGAGAACGCTCTTGCATACGTCTTTATGATGCAGGATCTGACTACCGATGAATATGGCAAACTACTTGATGATTTTATTGCCCAGTTCCCTAACAGTGCAGACGGATACTTCAACAAAGGTTCATTTCTGATCAACGAATCGGATTCCACACAGCACAAATATGCTATCTCACTGATAGAAAAAGCCATAGAGATGGCCGGCGATGACAAGCACGAATTCCTTTGTGATTATGCAAATCTTATCTACTCCACCATTACAAACGGTTTTAAGGTTAATTTTGAGAACTGGAATCTGGAACTTGCTTACAATATAATATGCAATGCAATAAAGGAAAAAGACGAACCAGTATATTACAGCATAAAGGGAAATATCCTCTATTCCATGGGCAAGTATCAGGAATCATACGATTGCTACAACCATCTGAACAGTACCACATTTGCCACACAGGAAACATATCTGCTGGCATATACCATCAGTCAGCAGCTTGGAGTGGATATTGAAGAACAGATAGCTCTGCTGGATAGTGCCATTGTAAAGGCAGGCACCCCTACTCCACAACATGCAGCACAGTTCATTCAGGAAAGAGCATTGCTGAATGAAAAAGCCGGCAAATATCGCGATGCAGTTATAGATCTTTACAGATATGAAGAGTTGTTGGGCAGTTATAACATGAATGCAAACTTCTACTACATTCGCGAACAGCTGGAAATCAAGGCAAAGATGTATGAAGTGGCTCTGAAAGATATAGATCATGCCATCAGCCTTGAACCTGAAGACATAGGCTACAGACTGGAACAGAGCAGCCTTCTTGTACGTGTAGGAGAAGTTGAACAGGCATTACCTCTGTTGCAACAACTTGCAGAAGAATACCCGGAAATAAGCGATATACACAGACTTTTGGGAATTTGCTATATGCGCACCGACAAAAAAGCTGCAGCACGCAAATCTCTGGAAAAGGCAAAATCTTTGGGAGATACTCTGGTTGACCAGTTACTGGAACAGCTGGATTAGCCTGTCAGCAAACAGATATAACCAACTGTCTGACAGTATCTTTTGTAATACGATAGCGGTCATCTGAACGTTCACCAACCACCCATACAAGAGCGCAATCATTGCATACAACGCACTGGTTGCGTTTCTTTGTTATACTGAATTTTCTGTCTGTCATGTAGTCACTCAACAGTTTTCTGCCCTTCATGCCAAAAGGAATAAAACTATCACCCTGTTGCCATACCCTTACAGTAAGTGAATTACCCACCTTATCGGCATCGAGAGTAGCTACAGCACTATCCCTGGCTATCTCTGCATCGCCATCCCTGAATTCAAAACGCAAGATTCTGCCATCGGGCAACATAACATTATCTGTTGTATTCAGATCTACTGCAACACAAAAATCCACATCATCATTTTTCATCAGAACCAGTCTGTTTCTCTCCTTGTAGAGCAGATAACCGGCAGAAGTAAATCTGCGGCCCGATTCAGCATCCAATGACTCCATAATGTCACTCACCTGCTGTTCGTTATAGCCATAACCGGAAAGAATTTCATAAAGAATGGCAGATGGTGAAGCCGTAGCCAGCAAAGCATCAGTATCTATAATCAGAACTTCATCTTCACGTTTTACAACATCAGCAATTGCTTTTTGCACAGCATCATTATATATAAGGTATGCCTGTTGCAGATGCAAAGCAGTATTCTCTATGGCTCTGTCAGCATTTGGATTGATAACACGCATCAGTGGAAGCAGATTCAACCTGATCTTGTTACGTGTATAATCTGTCTCTAAATTGGTACTGTCAGTAACATAATCCTGACCTATGCTGTTCAGATACTCTTCAATCTCCACTCTTTCAACAGAGAGCAAAGGCCTGATAACATATCCGTTCTTTGGTTTGATACCTGTCAAACCGCGGATTCCTGTACCACGCATCAGGTTCATCAACAGAGTTTCAACAGAATCATCGCGATGATGCGCTACAGCTATAGAGTTGGCATTATACTCTTGGCGCAACCTCTCAAAATCGGCATAACGTAATTCGCGCGCAGCCATCTCAATAGAAATCTTTTTCTCTGCAGCATAGCTAATGGTATCATAACTGCATAGCTCCAGCTTAACGCCAAGCCGTGAACAGAGTTGTTCCACAAACTGCTGATCTCTGTTGCTCTCTTCGGCACGCAGATGGAAATTACAGTGTACAGCAACACATCGATAGCCAAGAGCAAGCAGTATTCTCAGCAATGCAACACTGTCTGCACCACCACTTACACCCAACAGAATAAGCTGATCCTTGCTTATCAGGTTGTTCTTTTCTATGTATTCCCGTACCTTTTTTTCCATTTATCACTGTAAAGGTAGATATTTTATCCATAAAAAACAGATAAAATTGCAAACCTTTCAAAAAAAGCATTATCTTTGCACTCGCAAATGGCGCTATGGTACCTTGACCGAGTGGCTAGGTAGCGGTCTGCAAAACCGTCTACGGCAGTTCGAATCTGCCAGGTACCTCAAAACAAAAAAACTGACTATCAAGTCAGTTTTTTTGTTTTGAGATACCTAAAGACCTTATCTATCTGGTTTGCTCCGCAAACGTCCTTCGGACCAATTAATTATCTATTTTTTTTTGATGGTACCTAAGGACCTTATCTATATGGGCTTCCTCCGGAAGCGTCCTTCGGACCAATTAATCGTTTATGACTGACGGAAGTCAGTTCTTTTTGTTTTGAGATACCTAATGACCTTGTTTATTTTTGGAGAGTAATTATAACGTTGCCTTCAGCATCAGTCATTTCGGCCTTACCCATACCCTTCTTAATACCGGTAACCATAGGCAGAGCTTTTAAGCAAGCATCTTCTAAACTCATATCAGGACAAGCCATTCTTGTGCTTAGACCTTCACCAAAGGTAATTTTTTCACACTCCTGCTGAAAACTTACATTAATAATGTTACAACCAGCCTTTACCTGAACTGAACCATCAGCTTTATTAAACACAAATGCTACTGAATCTTTCAAAGCTGCAGATGGCTCAACATCAAGTACCTTTACAATACTCCATCTTCCATCCATACATTTATCACATGCATGTTCTTCACCCTGTTTTGCCTGTTTGCCTTTACAGCCTGACAGTGCAATCAGCACAACTGTCATAATCATTAAAATCTTCTTCATATCAATACTCTTTTTAAACATTTACAATCCTGTTCAGCAAAGGTACGCTTTTAATCTGATTTTTCTGCTATGGATTGGTTAAGATAGCTTTATTATAAAAAAAAATCATTACAGACACCATACATATCGCTGAAGTTTAATTACTTTTGCCTCAATTATATAAACTTATTATTGATTGTAAGAACATTAATTAATTTATTTGCAATGAGAAAGAAATTATTTGCATTGGTATTTAGCTTATGCTCCATAGCCGTTTCCATGGCACAAAGTATCAAAGGAACTGTAGTCGATGAAACAAACAACCCGTTGCCGTTTGCCAATGTCCTGTTGCAGGACCGGGAAGAATCCTTTATTTCCGGCACAACAACAGACAATGAAGGTAATTTTACATTAAAGACCACTCCTGATGCAACAACCATAGAGATATCATATATTGGCTATTCAAAAGTTCAGATCAATACTGCACAGTATAATTCAGATACAATTAAGATGACCCCGGACAGAAACCTTCTGGGCGAAGTGGTCATCAGAGACTATATCCCAAAGACCAAAATTCAGGGAGGAGCACTGGTAACAAAAGTGGAAAACAGCATCCTTGCAGAATCGGGTTCCGCAAACGATGTTCTGAAAAAGCTTCCCGGAGTTACACAGAAAGAAGAAACGTTTGTAGTGCTGGGCAAAGGAACACCTGTTATATATATAAACGGCAGACAGGTAAGAGATTCAAACGAACTGGAACAGCTAAACTCATCCGATATCAAGGAGATAGAGGTAATACAGAATCCCGGAGCACAATACGATGCCTCCGTCAGAGCAGTCATCAGACTACGTACCATAAAAAAGCAGGGCGACGGCTTTGGCTTCGACCTTCGCTCCAGTCTTTATCAATCTGAAAACACAGACCTTGTAGAGAGTTTGAATATGAACTACAGACACAATGGACTGGACATCTTCGGCTCATTAACCTACAACAAGTACGCCTATTACCAGAAATCACCAATAATCCAAACACTGCAGGGCAGACAACTGCTTCTGCTGGAACAGAACAGCGAATTCACAGGCAGTCAGGATAACCTGTATGCAAACTTAGGATTCAACTATCAGTTCAATGACAATCACTTTATAGGCGTAAGATACAGCCCATCCAGACTATTAAACGGATACGTTGACCACTCATCATACACATCGGCCACAATTGGTGGTGTATTGGACGACAAAAGCACCACTATCACAGACGGATATCAGGAACCCAACCTGAAACATCAGCTCAATATGTACTACAATGGTACAATAGGCAAACTAAACATAGACTTTAACACAGATCTCCTTAACGACTATTTTAATGAGACCGATAAATACAGCGAACTGAGTGAACTGCAAACAGACCGCCAGTTCGAAACAAAAAGCCATGTAACCAATAAGCTTTACGCTTCCAAACTAACACTGACCTACCCTCTGTTTAAAGGAACACTGACAGGCGGAGCAGAATATTCATTCATATCCAGAACAGACAATTATGTAAATCCTGAAGGATATATCAAATCATCATACACCAGGATTGATGAAGATAACATAAACGCCTTTGCAGAATATATCTACCCACTGCCGTTTGGCTCCGTTACTGCCGGTTTACGTTATGAAAATATGGCATTCAACTACTATCAGAATGATATATTACAGAATGACCAGAGCAAAAAGTACAACAACTTCTTTCCAAACGTATCAATCAACGCCAGTGCCGGCAACATGCAGTTCATGCTGAGCTACGCCTCCAGCACACAAAGACCCAGTTACCATCAGCTGAGAAATGCAGTAATCTACATTGATAAATACAGCCTGGAATCGGGTAACCCATATCTGCAGCCGGAAACCATGCATGACCTCACATTAGCTTCCGTATGGAAATTCATGCAGTTGGCAGTAAGTTACCAGGTAATAGAAAATGCAATGATCCAATCCGGTTATATTGTTGACGGAACAGACAATCAACTACTTATCAGGACCACAAACCTTAATCAGTCCATTCCGGTCTTCAATGTAATCATAACAGCCACACCAACCATATCATTCTGGTCGCCAAGCATAAGTGCTGCATTTATAAAACAGTGGCTTACCATAGACTTCCCGACAAAAAACATACAGTTCAACAAACCAATCTTCCAGGCAGAAGTAGGCAACACATTCGTTTTTGGCAAAGGCTTAATGTTCAGTGCCGATTACACCTTTACCGGCAGAGGTTTTGACAGAGTGTATCAGATAACAGAGCCAATGCACAGACTGGACATATCATTAAGAAAAACATTCCTGAAGGATGCATTAAGCGTAGAGCTACGTGGAGATGATTTATTCCAGGCCAAGGATGTAGTAAAGATGGTTACAGATATCTATACAATAGACCAGAGCAGTATAAGAGACTCCAGACGTTTCTCATTTACGCTCAGATATAAGTTCAACAGTGCCAACAGCAAGTATAAAGGAACCGGTGCAGGAAACCTGCAAAAGAGCAGACTATAACAAACCTATCGTTACACATAACCGGCACTGCTTAACGTAACCCGAAAAGCAATGCCGGTTTTTTAGTGGAAATATTCAACCTGTAATAGTTGTTTACCTTATTACAACCTTCTTTCCATTTATGATGTAAATACCTGAATTAACTTTGCCATTTACACGACGGCCCAACAGGTCGTAAATAACAGTTTCAGAAGAATCTGAAAGCACTTTGTTAATATCATCTGCAACCATTTCACTATATTCAACAAATAGAGTGCAATAAACACACAATTGCTAAGGTACTTACAGCAGCAGGTACTGTACCGGATTCACACCGGATTCCCGTAAATCCAAGCCTTGCATAGGCTCGGAAGCCGTAAACTGGGGGCAAAGCTATGTATAAGAAACTTGAAAAACAAAACTTTTTCAGATATTTTTTTTCAGTGAAACTGTACCAGACTAATCAGATTTTACAATGATAGTTTCATTCAGATTGGTTGAAAAACGCTGGGAAAGATGCTCCGATTTTAGCTTGTAGCGTCTCTGTTCACCCTGGCTGGCACTGCGAACTGCGCCAAAACCGCTTTTGCTGTTAATGGAATCTATAGCACGTTGCAGACGGTTCTGTTTACCGCGATCTATATTATCAAATAGTGATGTTTGAATAGCACTATCGGACGATATTCCGGTTACTATAACGCCGGCTTTCTTATAGTGATACGATGAATTTTTCCATTCAGCGCGTATTACCTGTAATGCGTTCTGTATAAGTTCTGTAGTAGATGCTGTGGGTACTTGAAATGTAACGGTTCTACTTATATA